>CALZNR010000282.1 GCA_945827565.1 uncultured Prevotella sp. | reverse complement strand
CAAATGAGCAGAGCCAAGCGTGCTTGAGCTATGCCATGGCGAGAAATGGTCGGATAAATTCCAAAGCATGTTTGTGCATAACGGCCTAATGACCGTTTTGGATTTAATTGGTTGTTTGAACAAGTGGATGGGAGGATAGAAGGGTATAAAATACAAGCGAGGGATGAGCAGGTGCTCGTCCCTCGCCATGTTTATTTGATTAGATGCTTGTGTGCTGCTTATTTGATAGCAACGGTAGCACGACGGTTGTAAGAAATGGGTGACAGAGTGTTTACACCACCTGCAGCCTTCACCTCGATGTTGTCGCGGTTCACGCCCATCTTCACCAATTCGTTAACTACGGTGTTGGCACGCTTCTCGCTCAGAGTCTGATTGAAGCTTGCGCTACCAGTCTTGCTGTCAGCATAACCGGTTACAACAATCTTGCTGTTGTTAGCCTTAGCCACCTCAACGAGGTCTTTCACGTTCTGGATATCCTTTCTTGAAGCAATCTTAGACTTGCCAATGTTGAAGAATACAGAAACGGGAGCAGCAACGATTTCCTTCACGGTCTGCACCTCATTTGTAGGCTGCTGCTGTTTGGCAACCAAAGTCTTCACGCGCTCGTTCTCTGCCTGAGCATCTGCCAACTGAGCATTGAGGGCATCGATCTGAGCCTGAGAAAGAGCTCTCAGAGCCTCTACATCGGGAGCCTTGCTCCAAGTTGCTTTGCCAAGGTTATAGGTCAAACCAACCTCGACAGCGAACTGCTGGTCGTGTGTCTTGAGAGGACCTGTGCAGTTTCCAAAGCCAACAACACCGTCTGATGTGGGCTCCAGCACGTTCCAGGCAAGATCCAAGTTGATGGCAACTTTCTTGCACAAACGGAACTCGTTCAAGATACCCAGTCCCAGGTTTGCTGCATAGGTGTCATAGCTCATGTTACGGGCAACACCAGCACCAAGGTAAGGAATGAGGTTCCATACACGGGTCTCGCTATAACCGCAAATCAGGTTGCTCAGGTTGAACATCACCTGCTCGTTCAGCATCCAGTACTTGTTGGCGTTGGTTTCTTTATTGTCAGAAACTACGGAACGTCCCCAGATACCGTTGAACTTGGTACGGAGTCCCAAACCAGGAGTAAACCACTTACCTACAGCTACAGAGAAGCCGAGGTTGTTGCGGAAGCCCTTGAATGGACTCTTTGCCAAATCAAGACCAGTGCCGTGCTCTTGGTCACCGTAGAAAGCGGTTCCCACAACGTTTGCCTGAATAAACCAATTGCTCCAGAAGGAGTTAGTTGCAACACTGTACTTGTCAGTGGGTACGGTGTTGTCACTGTTCTGTGCCATACCAGCAACAGAAACACAGGCCAAAGCCAAAATAGTAAACAATTTCTTCATACCTATACTTTTTACTCTAATTAAACATGTGTTTCTTCAACATAGGCGCATATCTTCTATCGCCTTCTTGGTGCAAAGTTAGGCATAATTCTTTTATAAAAGAAGCAAAGTACCCCCTTAATTGTTTAAAAATGTCCAAAAAAATTAGAAAAAAGCAAGTAGATGTGGCTTTCCTCACGTATCGAAGCATTTTTCGATATCTCTATGTGGCAAAATATGTATGATTTTGTGACCATCCGGGGTGTAATTTACGTTTGTGCACGCAAACAGTCTGTTTATAATGCAATCCATTTCGGCGTTGCTGAGCACCTGTCCTTCCACCACGCAGGTGTTTTTTGCCATGTTCAGCGCCAGGTGATGGATAATGTCTTCCAGATTGCTCTTGCCTGTTTCCACCACGCTGTGCACCATGCTTTCTAACAGTTGTGCTGGCTGTATGCCCTCGGCACCGGCTGGTATGCCGTTGATGCCATAGCTGTTCTGTCCCAGATCGCTCAGTTCAAATCCCATATTGGTCAGTTCAGGAAGTATTTTCTGAAGCATCACGCTGTCGGAAGGTGCAAAATGCACCACTTCGGGAAACAGTACCCGCTGTGTGGCATGTGGATGCTGGCGGTCGATATACTGCTCGTATTTGATGCGTATGTCTGCTCGCTCCTGGTCAATCATCATCAGTCCTGACTTCACCGCTGTCATAATAAACCTCCCTTTGTACTGGTAGTGTGTGGGAGCCTTGTCGGTGAGGGCACTGTCTGGTGTGCTGGTCTCTTCTGCTGTCTGTGGCGTGAGTGGTACATCCTCGAAGAGTTCGGTTTGCAATGGAGAGTTTTGGTCGGTGAGTATTTCCGTGTTTGCCCATTCTCCTTCGGCATTGTCTTCGTTTCCTTGCTTCTTGTCTGTCTCCAGTCCGCTGTAGAGTGGTTGCCACACCCTGGACTGTGTGTGCTGTTGTTCGCTATGCTGCTTGAAGGGGTTATAGGAAGTGTTGACAGATACGGAGGGCATCTCCACCTGCTGACTTCCTCCAAACAGGGGGATATCGGGTTTTCCCACGGTGTCGAAATCAATGGTGTCAAGGTCGCAGAAACTGCCGATGGCATCTTTGACCGTAGCCATCAGAATCTGCCAGATGGCCTGCTCATTCTCGAACTTGATTTCTGTTTTGGTGGGGTGTATGTTCACATCAATGTCTGCTGTGGGCACTTCAAAATAGATAAAATAGGGGATGAGTGAGCCCTGCGGTATCAGTCGGTCAAAGGCATTGAGCACTGCTTTGTGGAAATAGGGATGTTTCATAAACCTGCCATTCACAAAGAAATGCTCGTGCGCACCCCGTTTGCGTGCCGACTCTGGTTTGCCCACAAAGCCCGTGATGGTGCACAGACTTGTTTCCACCTTGACGGGCAGCAACTCTTGACTTAGTTTCTTGCCAAACACATCCACGATGCGCTGTTTCAGGGATGCTGCACGAAGGTTGAGCAGTTCCACATCGTTGTTGTGGAAGGTGAAGTTTATCTCGGGATATACCAGCACAATGCGCTCCAGTGCCGTCATCATGTTGCTCAGTTCGGTGGCGTTGCTTTTCAGGAA
>CALZNR010000281.1 GCA_945827565.1 uncultured Prevotella sp. | reverse complement strand
CACACTGCATATCGTCGGCAGCGTCAGATGTGTATAAGAGACAGGTCCAAGGAGCTTCTCGCCGGGTGCAAATCCCATGTAGCCGAGTGATTTCAGGAAAGAGGCTTTTCCTGCTTCATCCACGGTGTCGAGTGTTGGGATGGCTTCGGTAATGCCAATGCCCATTCCTGGATTGGTGCCGTAGGTAACACGAGGTTCAATATCTTTGGCATCAAAATTCAATTCCTTGTCGAACACTGCGTCATCACCGCTCTTCAGGGTTTTCCAATAAGCAACGGCTTTTTCCCACTCTTCGCCCTTGGGGGCATACTCTCTGCCTTTCAGATACTCAAAAGTGGTTTCATCGGGTGCAATAAACCCTCCGCGTGCACCCATCTCGATAGACAGGTTACACAGGGTCAATCTTCCCTCCATCGACATATCCTTCACCACTTCACCTGCATATTCAATGAAATAGCCTGTACCGCCTGATGTGGTCAGTTGTGCCATCAAATACAGGGCCACATCCTTGGCTGTAACCCCTGGTTGCAGTTTGCCTTGTACATTTATTCTCATCGACTTGGGTTTCTGCTGCAAGATACACTGCGAGGCCATCACCATCTCTACCTCACTGGTACCTATACCAAATGCCACTGCACCCACTGCACCGTGTGTTGATGTATGCGAATCACCGCACACGATAGTCATTCCCGGCAACGACAGTCCTTTTTCAGGCCCCACCACATGGATAATTCCATTGTCCTTAGACATCATGCCGTAGTGGGTCAAGCCAAACTCTTTGGCATTCTTAGCAAGCGTATCTACCTGTTTTTTTGAAACAGGATCTTCTATTGGTTTATCCTGATCATGAGTGGGTGTATTGTGGTCGGGCATACAGAATATCTGTTGCGGACGCAAGCACTTCAGTCCTCTGCTTCTCATGCCATCAAAGGCCTGTGGCGAAGTCACCTCATGGCAGTACAAACGGTCGATGTATAACTGTGTGGGACCGTCTGTGACGATCTGCACCACATGTTTGTCCCAAATCTTGTCAAATAGTGTATTCATAATTTCTTCAAATCTTATTTTCTAAACTTGTTTATACAGTCAATATAGGCTTCTACGGAAGCAGTAACTATATCAGTATTAGCTCCAAATCCATAATACACATTGCCGTTGTACTCTACTTGCATGTGCACCTTTCCTATATCATCAGAACCCTTGCTGATGGCTTGAATGGTAAACTCCTTCAATGTCATCTGCTTTTGGATAATCTTTTTCAATGCCCTGATAGCGGCATCCACAGGACCATTACCCGATGATGCTTCCTCAAACTTCTGACCAGAGATATCCAAGCCAATACTTGCCACACTCTTCACTCCCATGCCGGTGGTCACCTGCAAGAAGTCAAGTTTCACAGCATGTGCGTCTGCAGTATCAGCCCCTGCCAGCATCAGGATATCATCATCATTCACCTCCTTCTTCTGATCTGCCAGTTTCAAGAACTTTTGATAAATCTTGTCCACCACCTCTTCACTGGCTACATTCACGCCCAGCACACTCAGGCGATATTTCAGTGCAGCTCTTCCCGAACGCGCAGTAAGAACGATGGAGTTTTCATCAAGTCCCACATCCTTCGGGTCCATTATCTCGTAGGTCTCCACATTCTTCAGCACACCATCCTGATGAATACCGCTTGAATGTGCAAAGGCATTGCGTCCTACAATTGCCTTATTGGGCTGAACAGGCATGTTCATCAAACTGGAGATCATCCTACTGGTAGGATAAATCTTGGTGGTGTTGATATTGGTATCTACATTCAAATACTTGTGGCACTTCAATATCATCGCCACTTCCTCCAGTGAGGTATTACCTGCACGTTCTCCAATACCATTGATGGTCACCTCCACCTGGCGGGCTCCATTCAGCACACCAGACAATGTGTTTGCAGTGGCCATTCCCAAATCGTTATGGCAATGGGTAGAAATAATAGCCTTGTCTATATTATCCACATGCTCAACAAGATATTTTATCTTTGCGCCATATTCTGCAGGCAGACAATAACCTGTTGTGTCTGGGATATTCACCACTGTGGCACCTGCCTTGATTACAGCCTCCACCACCCTGGCAAGGTATTCATTATCCGTTCTTCCGGCATCCTCTGCATAAAACTCCACATCCTCCACATAGCGCTTGGCATATTTCACAGCAGCTACAGCTCTTTCTATAATCTCCTCACGATTGCTGTTGAACTTATATTTGATATGCGAGTCACTGGTTCCTATACCTGTATGTATGCGCTTACGCTTGGCATATTTCAACGACTCAGCAGCCACGTCAATATCCTTTTCCACTGCTCGTGTCAGCGCACAGATAGAAGGCCACGTCACCGCCTTGCTTATCTCAATCACAGAATTGAAATCACCTGGACTAGAGATAGGAAAACCCGCTTCAATCACATCCACTCCCAGTTGCTCCAGTTGCTTTGCTACCTGAATTTTTTCAACTGTATTCAACTGGCACCCTGGCACCTGTTCGCCATCTCTTAAAGTAGTGTCAAAAATAAATAACTTTTCACTCATATCTTTACATTTTTATTATTCAACAATTTGAAGAACTCTCTCCTCTTCTTGACAAACTCGCAGCAACCAAAAAAAAACCTCCCTCACAAAGGAAGTGAGAAAGGTCTAATATTGCATCATCCATTCAGTTACATACACACCCCTTCACTTCCGTCAACATCATGCAGTCGGATAATCAAATTTACAATGTATAGCAACGAGAATGTATTCATTTGTCACGTATTTTGCGCAAAGTTACACATTTTCCCGTAAAAATCAAAACAATTCTAAGAAAAATGAGCAAAAATACAACAAATTAAAATCAAGCATAATCGTGCATAAAAGCTATGGTTAGGAATTGATAGTTCAATGCCATAGAACAAAAAAAGCCCGAAGATTTCTCTTCGAGCTTCTTTGCTGAAAAAAAGAAGGCGG
>CALZNR010000280.1 GCA_945827565.1 uncultured Prevotella sp. | reverse complement strand
AGATTTCTGCCTGTCTCGTGGGCTCGGAGATGTGTATAAGAGACAGGAGCAACGGTATGGCATACTACTGCCAGACCTTGAAGATACCCAACCACATCGTTATCTATCGTGTCAAGTCACGCTTCTATGAACTCTGGGATGAATGTAACGATGACCAGAAGAAGCAGTACTTCAGATGGACCAACTTTGTGGATCCTATGATCATCAAGGACTGCCAGGGACAGTTTGACCTGGTGGCAAGCGGTAGTGCAGAGTGGCCCAGCATCTTCTATCACAACCTGTGCGCCATACCCAGCGCCGAAGCTATGGAAGAGGGAAGACCCTGCACTGTGGAATATGACGGACTGCTCTACAACGAAAGCACAGGACAGTTGGCAGAGTGCCACCTGCCCGCAGGAGAGTACTACCTGCGAATGGGTTTCAAGCACTCTCTGCTCTACTCTCTGAGCATTGCCTTCAACAACAGCTGGTTGGTGGAAGACATGTGTATGCACGCACAGGGTTCTAACTTCCACTTCGACCGTGGAGCCGCCAGTGAGGTGCCCCACTTGGGAGAAGATATAGGTATTGCCTATCCCGAAGGATTTGACGTGGACTACTGGCAGACACAGAACGAGAAGGCTATTGCCTACGACACCGACGGATATACCGTGGGAGTGGTCAACATGCCTACATCGGGCAACTTCACCATCCGCGTCACATCCAACAACATGGCACAACTGTACAAGGAGGCCTTGGACAGAGGAACAGTGCTGAACAGAGACAAGAACAACGTGAACCAGCTGATGATGTATCACTGGTGCCTGCGCCCCACTCACAACAACTACTAACAGAACAGCAATATGAAGAAACTGAATATACTCGTTGCCGCCTGCCTGATGGCAGTAACAGCAACAGCTCAAGGAATCAAGATTAGCTCGCATATCAAGGGCTCCAACGGATTGCCTATAAGCGGTGCCATCATCTCGGTGATTGGAGAGAAGGCCTCTGCCCTCTCTGATGAGGATGGAGTATTTACCCTTGAAACAGGCGCTGACAATGCCGTGGTGTCTATCAAGGCGGAGGGCTACTATGCCAAGGAGATGCCCCTGAGCTATCTGAAGAAGATTGCAAGCAAAAAGAACGGTGTGATTACACTGATATCTGAGAAAGACCCCTTGTATGTGGGAGAGGTGAACACCATCCACGGCAAAGTGCTTACAGGCAGCAAGCCCACCACTGTCAGCACCGTGGCAGTGAAAGACTTCACCGAGAAGCAAGACCTGGGTGCAGCCATCAGAGACAATATTGCCGGACTGCAGGTGATAGAGAAGAGCGGTATGCCAAACGAGGGTTCATACATGAACATCCGAGGCATTCACACCTTTGTGGCAGAAAACAATCCCCTCATCGTGGTCAACGGTGTGCCTCACTTCGGCAATCAGGATGTGTCGAATGTTATCAACGGCTACTCTCGCAGCATGCTCTTTGGCTATGACCCCAAGGATATACGCAGCGTCACAGTGCTGAAAGGTGCTGATGCCGCACAGTGGGGCTCACTGGGAAGCAACGGCGTGATTCTGATTGAGACACAACAAGCCACCTCTGACAATCTGGACACCCGTGTGAGCTTCAGCGGTTCGTATGGCTTCAACCTCAAGCCCAAGAGTTTGCCCGTGCTGAACTCCTCTGAATACAAAGGCTACATGCAGGATATCGGTATGACGCTCTATCCCACCATGAACGCCTTGGTGAGCGACTATCCCTTCCTGAACAACGGAGCCTACAGCAACTCTCACCTATTCAACGAAGACACCGAATGGATGAAGGATATCCAGCGTACAGGATTCACCACCGAAAATCTGTTCAGAGTGGAGGGAGGTGACGAAATAGCAAAATACAACATCTCGTTTGGCTATACCGGCAATCAAGGAACGGTGCGCAACACCAACACCGACCGCTACCACACTCTGATCAGTGCCAACGTATTGGCAAGCAGAAAGGTGGATATCTTTGCCAATGTGGGACTGGCCTACATCACCGGCAACTATCAGAACATGGGCATGCAGATGGAAACCAACCCCATCCTGTCGGCATACCACACCATGCCTCTCATCAACGCCAACGAGAAGCAGAACGACGGAACAGTGCTGAGCAACTTGGCAGCATACAACTTCTGGAACACCTCGTCTAACCCCATGTATGCCTACGACAACGTGAGCAACCCCATGGCTTTGGTGAACACACTGGAAGCAAAAGACAAGATATATGATGTGAACACCCAGGCAGGTATCAACTTCAGATGGAACGAATACCTCACCCTGACGGGCATTGTGAACCTCTACTACAACTATGTGGAAGAGACCATGTTTATCCCTGGCATGACCCGACAGACCATCATCCCACAGGTGTATGGCACGGGCAAGAACAAGGTGAGCAACTGCGTGACCACACAAGATGTGAACACCTTTATCGCTCAAGGTACCTACAAGCGCATCTTCAACAAGGTGCACAACCTGAACGTACTGGCATCTGCCAAGATGATTATGAAGAAAAACGAGATAGACATCTCTGAGGGTTACAATACCGCCAGCGACGACTATCAGACACTGAACAACACCAACGACGGCAAACGCACCTATGGTGACCTGCTGGAGTGGAACTACATGGGCTTCAACCTGTATGGCAACTACACCTACAACAACATCGTGCGCACTGCACTTGGCTTGGCTGTAGATGGTACCAGCGTATCGGGCTCTGACGCCTCCCGCTGGGGCTTCTTCCCCAGTGCCAGCGCCACTGTGATGCTTGCCAACATGGGCTTCCTGCCCTCATGGGTCAACCAGTTGAACCTCACCGTAGAGGGAAGTTTGACAGGCAACAGCCGCTTCTCTTCCAACTATGGCAAGAATTATTACGTGGGCAACAACTTCTTCAGCTACGGTTCTATCCAGCGCTCCAATATGCCCAACACCAAACTGCAGTGGGAGAAGAAGAGCCAGCTGGATTTAG
>CALZNR010000279.1 GCA_945827565.1 uncultured Prevotella sp. | reverse complement strand
GCTGCGTGTGGTACTCACAGCCAACGGAGCGGCTACCGTGGCGGTGCAGTGCAATGGTGCTTCGCTGGGCAATGTGAACATCTCTGGACTTGCCTCAGAGGCGGTGGCATCCGCTGCATCGGGCGTGTATCAGGTGTCGGCATTGCAAGCCTCCAACACCATTGCCCTGACCAACAAGAGCAACAGCACCGTGCGACTTGACTATATCGCCATCGAGTGCAGCACACCGGCAGAGGCACCCAACCTTGGTGCCGCCTGTCAGCAGGCAGAGTATGTGCACAACATCACCAACCAAGACCTCCATGCCCACACCGCTGTTGACATGGTTATCATCATCCCCACCTCACAGAAGCTGAGGGCGCAGGCAGAGCGTCTTAAAAAGTTGCACGAGGAGCGTCATGGCATCACCGTGCGCATCGTTCCTGCCGATGAACTGTACAACGAGTTCTCGAGCGGCACCCCCGATGCCACTGCCTACAGAAGATACATGAAGATGTTCTACGACCGTGCCGAGACAGCCGACGACTGTCCAAGCTACCTGTTGCTCATGGGCGATGGCGCCTGGGACAACCGTCTGCATCTGACAGGGTGGGAGGGCGTCTCTGCCGACGACCTGCTGCTGTGCTACGAGAGCGAGAACTCATACAGCAAGGTATATTGCTATGTGAGCGACGACTTCTACTGTCTGCTCGATGATGGCGAACAGATACAGAGCGGCAAAGACACCGAATACAAGTACCGTGGCAAGCCCGATGTGGCAGTGGGGCGCTACCCCGTGCGTACAGAGGCAGAAGCCAGGGTGATGATAGACAAACTGGAGGCCTATCTGGACAATACATCGGCAGGTGCCTGGCAAAACACCGTGGTGTTTATGGGCGACGACGGTAATGGCAATATCCACATGGAAGCCGCCGACAATGCCGCCAAGAGTGTGGAGCGCAACTATCCTGGCTACGAGGTGAAACGCGTGATGTGGGACTCGTTCAACCGTGTTACCTCGGCGGCTGGAAACACCTATCCAGAAATCACCTCCCTGCTACAGTCGTACATGAAAAACGGTGCGCTGGTCATGGACTACTGCGGTCATGGTGCCGCCTACAGCATCTCGCACGAGATGGTGCTCAAACTCTCTGACTTCTCTTCCATCCCCAGCACCCGACTGCCCCTGTGGATCACTGCCTCGTGCGACGTTATGCCCTTCGACGGGCAGATAAGCAACATCGGCGAGAGCGCCGTGCTCTACTCCTCGGGTGGCGCCATCGCCTTTCTGGGAACCACACGCACAGTATATTCCAGTCAGAACGAGATTATCAACACCTCGTTCATCACTGAGGTGCTCAACAACAGCAGCAATGGGGTGAGCATGGCAGAGGCATTGCGCATGGCCAAAAACAAGCTGGTGGATTCTGGCAGGGAGCTCTCCGTCAATAAGCTGCAATACAGTTTCCTGGGCGACCCCGTTCTGAAGCTTGCCTATCCCTCGGGCAAGATGGTGATAGACGAGATCAACGGCATGGCAGTGACGCCGGGCGAGAAGTTGGAGATGAAGGCGGGCAGCGTGGTCAACGTGAGCGGACATGTGGAGACCAACGGCGCTGTTGACGAACAGTTCAGCGGCACGATGACTGCCAGCGTGATGGATGCAGCCGAGACGGTGGTGTGCAAGATGAACGACACCAGTCAGGAGGGAACCTCTAAGGCCTACACCTATACCGACTTTACCAACACCGTATATCGCGGCACTAACACCGTGAGTCAGGGCAAGTTCGCCTTCTCCTTTGCCGTGCCCAAGGATATACGCTATGGCGATGCCAATGGGCGCATCAACCTCTATGCCGTTTCCAGCGACAAGAAACTGACCGCCAACGGCTATAGCAACGACATCCATTTCAAGGGTACTGGCGAGATGAGCGTAGATGGTGTGGGACCTGCCATCTATTGCTATCTCAACTCTCCCTCGTTTGTCAATGGCGAGGAGGTGAACACCACCCCCTACTTCGTGGCAGAACTGTCTGACGAAGACGGTATCAATGCCTCGGGTTCGGGCATTGGTCACGACCTGCAGCTCGTTATCGACGGAGACCCCTTGCAGACCTACACGCTCAACGACTACTTTAACTACAGTTTTGGCAGTTATAAGCAGGGCACCGTGGGCTTCAGCATTCCCACCTTGTCGGCAGGCAGTCATCAGTTGCAGTTCAAGGCATGGGATGTGGTCAACAACCTTTCGGTGGCCACACTCAACTTCACGGTGGTAAGAGGGCAGCAGCCCCAGCTGGTGGATGTGGACTGTACCCAGAATCCCGCCACCACCAGCACCTCTTTCCGGGTGGTGCACAACCGCATGGGTTCGCAGATAGAGGTGGTTATCGACCTCTTCGACATGTCGGGGCGCCGCCTGTGGACCTCAGAGCATACCGTGGTGCCCGAGCAGTCGATGGTGGAAATACCGTGGAACCTGAGCATTGACGGCGGACGGTCGCTGGGCACAGGCGTTTATCTGTATCGTGTCAGGGTGGCATCCGATGGCAGTTCCTACGCCTCGAAAGCCAAAAAGCTGATTGTGATCAGCGGTAAATAGGGGCAGGAGAAACGTTAATTGTGATTCCGCCATGCAATAAACAGGCTGATGCAGCGTTATTAGCAAGGTAATATTTCGTTTATTTTAGAAGAAAAAAACAATCAGATGAGCATATTCAAGCGCATTTTACTTGCCATGATGGTTGCTCTGCATACCGCAGCATTGCAGGCGCAGACCAAGTCGCAGGAATACAATCCGGTGGAGCATGCCGTGATTTCGCAGACCATTGCCCCCGATGCCCGTGCTGCGGGTATGGGTGATGTGGGTGCTGCCACCGACCCCGATGTCAACTCGCAGTACTGGAACCCTGCCAAATATCCCTTCTGCATCAGCCGTAGCGGTATAGCACTCAACTACACACCATCTGTCTCTTATACACATCTGACGCTGCCGACGATATGCAGTGTGTAG
>CALZNR010000278.1 GCA_945827565.1 uncultured Prevotella sp. | reverse complement strand
AGATTTCTGCCTGTCTCGTGGGCTCGGAGATGTGTATAAGAGACAGGATACCGACTATACCACCGAAGACATTGAGAACATCTTTGGCAGCAAGATTGCCATGATTGTGGATGGACTCACCAAAATCAGCGGCGGTATCTTTGGAGAACAGGCATCGGCACAGGCAGAAAACTTCAAGAAGCTGCTGCTCACCATGAGCGACGATATCAGGGTGATTCTTATCAAGATATGTGACCGCCTGCACAACATGCGCACCCTGGAAAGTCAGCCCGCCAACAAACAGTACAAGATTGCTGGCGAGACCTTATATATATACGCACCGCTCGCCAACCGTCTGGGACTGTACAAGGTGAAAACAGAACTGGAAGACCTGAGCTTCAAATACGAACATCCGGAAGACTATGCACAGATACAAGAGAAACTGGCACTGACACAGGCCTCCCGACACGAACTCTTTGACAAGTTTACCGAACCTATCAAAGAGGCACTCAACAAGATGGGAATAGAATACACCATCAAGGAGCGCATCAAGAGCCCCTACTCTATCTGGAACAAGATGCAGAACAAGCACGTGCCCTTCGAGGAGATATACGACATACTGGCGGTGCGCATCGTGTTTAAACCCACCAAGCGAGAGGAGGAAATCAACGAGTGCTTCAACATCTACGTGGAGATGAGCAAGATATACAAGTCGCACCCCGACCGACTGCGCGACTGGCTCAACCAGCCCAAGGCCAACGGCTATCAGGCTCTGCACGTGACACTGATGTCGAAACAAGGACGGTGGATAGAGGTGCAGATACGCTCTGACCGCATGGACGAGATAGCCGAACAGGGCTTTGCCGCACACTGGAAATACAAGGAGGGAGACATCGGCGAGTTTACCGAGGACGAAGGAGAACTGAACGACTGGCTGCACACCATCAAGGAGATTCTCGACGACCCGCAACCCGATGCCATCGACTTCCTCGATGCCATCAAACTAAACCTGTTCTCCTCTGAAATCTTTGTGTTCACACCCAAAGGAGAGATAAAAACCATGCCTGCGGGATGCACCGCACTTGACTTCGCCTTTACCATACACACCTTCCTGGGCAGTCACTGCATCGGAGCCAAGGTGAACCATAAGCTGGTGCCACTGAGCCACAAACTGCAAAGCGGCGACCAGGTGGAGATACTTATTTCCAAATCGCAACACGTACAGCCCTCGTGGGTGAACTTTGTGACCACCGCCAAGGCAAGGGCAAAGATACAGGCAGTGCTGCGCAGAGAGGGCAAGGAGATACAGCAACGGGGCGAAGAGCTGCTCACAGAGTTTTTTGAGAAAAACAACATCACCGACACACCCGAGACAAGGCAACAACTGGCAAAACTGCACGAGATAGACAAGACAGAGCGGTTTTTGCAGGCTGTGGGCGACAAGACCATCCTGCTGGGCGAAAAAGACCTTGACGAAATAGCAGGCAAGAAGAAGAAAACCTCTGGCCCAAGCAAATGGCGCAGGTTTGTGCCCTTCCTCAACAGCAATAATCATAAGCCAGAGGAACTGACGGGCAACAAGACTCAACTCTTTGTGGTGCCCGAGAAGTTTAACCGCAAACGCCCCATCTTTATCACCGACGAAAACATCAACCAGTATAAGTTTATGGACTGCTGTCATCCCATTCCGGGCGATGACATCCTGGGCTTTATCGACAACAACAAACAGATAGAGATACACAAGCGCGCTTGCAACGTGGCAGACAAGCTGAAATCGAGCTATGGCAACCGCATCCTCGATGCCAAATGGCAGATGAACAAGCGCACATTCTTCGATGCCACCATCCAACTGCAGGGCATCGACCGCATAGGACTGCTCAACGAGGTGACACAGGTCATCTCGCAACAGATGAGTGTGAACATTCACACCGTGAACATCACTTGCGAAGACGGACTGTTTACAGGCAACTTTGAACTGCGTGTGCACGACCGTGAAAACGTGAGGGAGGTAATGGCCGGACTTAAATCTATCAACGATATCAAAACCGTAAAACAAATCAAATGAAAAAAGTTACACTACTCCTGCTCGCCGTCATCGCCACCTTGGCGGCACAGGCTGCAAGCAAGTACGACAATCCTGATACCCTGGTGGTGGCACGCGACGGTACAGGAGAGTTCAGAAACATTGACGACGCCCTTGAGGTGTGCCGCGCCTACATGGACTATCACAAGGTGATCTTTGTGAAGAAAGGCACCTACAAGGAGAAGCTCATCGTGTCGGGATGGCTCACCAATATCGAGATTCTGGGCGAAGACCGCGACAAAACCATCATCACATACGATGACCATGCCAATGTCTCCATCCCGCAACGTCCCAAAGGGATGGGCACCTTCCGCACCTATACCGTGAGGGTGGATGGCAATGATATCACTTTCAAGAACATCACCATCGAGAACAATTCGGCACGACTGGGACAGGCAGTGGCTCTGCACACCAATGGCGACAGACTGCGCTTCATCAACTGCCGCCTGCTGGGACATCAAGACACGGTGCTCACCGCCGGCGAAGGGTTCAGAGTGTATTTCAAAGACTGCTATATTGAGGGCACCACCGACTTTATCTTCGGTCCTGCCACCGCATGGTTTGAGCACTGCACCATACACAGCAAGGCCAACTCGTACATCACTGCTGCCAGCACACCTGCCGCAAGCCCCTACGGCTACGTGTTTCACAACTGCGACCTTACCGCTGACAGCGACGTGAACAAGGTGTATTTAGGACGCCCCTGGCGCGACTACGCCTATACCCTGTTCATCAACTGCAACCTGGGCAAGCACATCCGTCCCGAGGGATGGCATCACTGGGAGAAGCACCGCGAGCAGACCGCCCGTTACAGAGAATACAACAACCACGGCGAGGGTGCTGCCACCAGTCAGCGTGCTTCATGGAGCAAGCAACTGACCAAGAAAGAGGCTGCGCTCATCACCCTTGAAAACGTGTTCAAGAGAGACACCA
>CALZNR010000277.1 GCA_945827565.1 uncultured Prevotella sp. | reverse complement strand
TACACACTGCATATCGTCGGCAGCGTCAGATGTGTATAAGAGACAGATCTCACCGGTGCTGTTTCTTCCATCAAACCTGCCGACATTCAGAATGTGGCAGCAGCCAACGCCATGCAAGCCATGCAGGCCAAGATTCCTGGAATGGACTTGCAGCAGGCCGACGGTCAGGCTGGTAGTGGTGTGAACATCAACCTGCGTGGCGCACGCTCTCTGTTGGCTTCCAACGACCCGCTGATTCTGGTGGATGGTGTGCCCTATGGCTCTACCCTCGACCTCAACCCCTCTGACATTGAGTCTATGGAGGTGTTGAAAGACGCTTCATCTACCGCTATCTACGGTACACGTGGTGCCAACGGTGTGATTATCATCACCACCAAACGAGGCAAGAGCGGCAAAACCAAGGTGAACTTCAACATGTACAACTCCTGGAACAGTGCCACACAGAAAGCCAACCCCATGTATGGCGACCGCGAAGTGCAGCGCATGATGGACAAGGCCAAGTATGCCAAGGACTACAACGACTGGGTGGCATCAGGCTTCACCGCATGGGGCAACAATCCCGTGGGTGTGGAAGACGTGCTCACCGAGACATTGGCCGACGGTACTCCTACTCTTGACATCTACAAAAACAAGACCTATACCGACTGGGCAGACCTGATTCTGAAGAACTCTACTTCACAGAACTATGAGCTCTCTGTTTCTGGCGGTAACGACAAGACCAACTTCAACGTGTCGCTCGGTATGCTCAACGACCGAGGCTTGATGAAGAACGACAAGCTAAACCGCTACAACGGCAAGATCAACATTGACCATCGTATCAACGACATCTTCAAGGTGGGAAGCAGCCTGCTGTTCACCTACAAGAACAACGACAAGCGCAACTCTGGCGTTTATTCACAGTCGCTGAAGATGACCACCGTGACACACGCCTACCTGAACGATGGCGAAATCAACAAGACTCCTAACCCCTGGTATGCCGCTCACTGTAGCCCCGCACTCGACGATGTAGAGGGTGCTTACCAGAACAACATCGAGAGCACACGTTTCTTCGGCAATGCTTACTTGGAGGTGTCTCCCATCGCAGGCCTCACCTTCCGCTCACAGTTTGCAGTAGATCGTCAGGATTCTCGCAACGGCTTGTATCAGGACTATGAGAGCCAGCCTCGCTTCCAGAGCCCCTCTACCAGCTTTATCCGCCAGATCAAGAGCAACTCTACCGGTCTGACCTGGGACAACACCATCAACTACATGACCGACTTTGGACAGTCAAAGCACAGCCTCACCGCATTGTTGGGACACGAATTGACACAGAATATCAGCGAGTCGAGCACCGTAGAGGGTGATGCCGGAGCAACACACTACTACCAGAGTGCCTTCTATGACCTTTCCAAGATTGCTTCTCCCAAAGCCACCAACACCTATGTAAAGACACGCATGCTCTCTTTCTTTGGACGTGTGAACTATACCTACGCTGACAAGTACTTGTTCACCGCTTCTCTGCGTGCCGACGGTTCTTCTACACTTGCCAAGGGTCACAAGTGGGGCTACTTCCCCTCAGTGGCAGCAGGATGGCGCATCATCGAAGAGCCTTGGATGGAAAGCAGCAAGTCATGGTTGAGCAACTTGAAGCTCCGCGCTTCTTGGGGTCTCTCGGGCAACGCCGCTATCGCCGCCTACTCTACCCTCGCTACCCTCAGCGAACTGAACGCTTACTATAACTTCGGAGGAAGCGACATCGCTGGAAAGATTCCAAGCAGCATCTCTAATGAGGAACTGACATGGGAGAAGACCTCTTCCATCGACTTGGGACTTGACTTCGGTTTCCTGAACGGAAGAATCAGCGGTAGCGTGGATGTTTATTGGAACAAGACCTACGACCTGCTCTGCTATCGCACCGGTCCTTCATCATCCATCTTCCCCACTGTAATCGACAACATCGGTAAGACCAAGGGTATGGGTGTCGAGGTTTCTTTGATGGCAGACATCATCCGCCTGAAGGACTTTGACTGGACCGCCAACATGAGCTACACCCACTTCAAGGACGAAGTGACTGAACTCACCGGCAGTGCCGACAAGTATATCAACGGCACAGACAAGAGTTTGTTCGTGGGCGAGCGCGTGAACAACTTCTACGACTATGAAGTGGCTGGCATCTGGGGCATTGGCGAATACCAGAAGTATGTGGACGAATACAATGCCGCACATCCCGACAACCAGATTGCAAACTATGCCAAGGATGGCTACGGCACACCGGGTTCTCCACGCCTTGTGGATATGGATGACAACGGTGTTATCGATGCTGACGACCGCCGCACCTATCAGAAAGATCCCGACCACGTGATTGGTATGACCAACACCTTCACCTACAAAAACCTGTCGCTGAGCGTACAACTCTATGCACGCCTGGGTGGTTACATCGCCTACGGCATGAACGAGCAGCTGAACTATGAGAGCGCCAACTGGGGCGATATAGACTACTGGACACCCGAGAATCCCGGTGCCAAGTTCCCCAGCCCAGGTTTGAACTCTACCGCCAACAAGCTGTACTCCAACTACAAGTCGGCTTTCCGCTACGAGAAGGCTGATTACCTGAAGATCAAGGATATCACCTTGGCATACAACCTGCCCAAGTGCCTGCTGGGCAAAGTTGGCATCAGCAACTGCCGCGTTTACGGCTCTCTGAAAAACTTCCTCACATGGAGCAAGATAGACAACTACGACCCCGAGCGTGGTGGTAGCATCGCATTCCCCATGCAGAAGCAAGTGGTATTGGGTATCAATCTCGAATTCTAAAAAGCAAAAGCAAGAACACTATGAAAACAAACAAATATATCTTGTTTGCCATGTCACTGCTGACACTTGGCACAACCTCCTGCTCAGACTTCCTGGACGAGGACAACAAGGTGGGCGAGACTGCCGACCTGACCTACGGCACCAAAACGGGAGTTGAAGGATTGCTCGCCGCCAGCTACTCCTACACACGTGGCTGGTATGGCAA
>CALZNR010000276.1 GCA_945827565.1 uncultured Prevotella sp. | reverse complement strand
CACACTGCATATCGTCGGCAGCGTCAGATGTGTATAAGAGACAGGAATATATCCCTGTGGGTGCCACAGAGGTGCGCAAAACGGATGTACGCATTGTAGCCGCAACCAACGTGAATATCCGCAAGGCTATTAGTGAGGGCCGTTTCAGAGAGGACCTCTATTATCGACTGAACACCATTTCTATACAGATGCCTCCGTTAAGGGAGAGAGGGGAAGATATAGCACTGCTCTTCAGGCTCTTTGCCCTGCAGATGGCAGAGAAATATCGTATGGAAAGGGTTACCCTCACTCCCGAGGCAAAGGAACTGCTGATGAAATACAAGTGGCCTGGGAATGTACGACAGTTGAAGAATATCACCGAGCAGATATCTATACTGAGTAGGGAACGCACCATCACCGCAGAGATGCTGCAGCGCTTTATCCCACGCGACGTTGAAAGCAAACAGTTGGTGGCTCCTCACAAAGAAAATGACGGAGAACATGGCTATGACCAAGAACGTGAAGTGCTGTTCAAAATACTGTTTGAACTAAAAGGGAGTGTGGCAGAACTGCAGAGAGAGGTCAATGAACTGAAAAAGAGGATGGGGCAGGACTTGCTGCCCATGGCACATACTCACTCGCTCTATCTCGACCCCGAAATGAAACCGGCTGCAGAAGATGCCATTGCCGAAGAGTATATAGAACCAGAAAAGGAGAGAAAAATAGAAGGCGAAGCTACAAAAAATACGGAGGAAGATTCACGCAGACCACACGAGGTGGAGCGAGAGAGCCTGAACTTGAATAAGTTGGAGAGACAAATGCTGGAGAAAGCTCTGGAACGCAATGGGGGCAACCGCAAAAAAGCTGCACAGGAACTGGGAATGTCTGACCGTACACTCTATAGAAGATTGAAAGAATATGGACTAATCCTATTGCTCTGCATCTGCTCAATAGTGTCGTTCTCATCGTGTTCAGTATCCTATAAGTTCAATGGTGCCAGTATTGACTATAGCACTACAAAAACCATAGAGATAGCAGATTTTCCGATTCGCTCTGCCTATGTGTGGGGTCCCATGGCGCCCATCTTCAACAATAAGCTCAAAGATATCTATGCCAATCACACCAAACTGATACAGGTGAGACGCAATGGAGACTTGAAAATAGAAGGAGAAATCACACGCTACGACCAGCGCAACAAATCTGTATCTGCAGAGGGATATTCGGCGCAGACAGAGCTCTCAATGACGGTGAATGTGCGTTTCACCAACAATAAAAATCATGCAGAAGATTTTGAAAAGCAGTTTACTGCCACGTCAACATACGAGACCACACAGACACTCAACTCTGTACAGGAGGAATTGGTGACGCAGATGGTAAAGGAAATTACAGACCAGATATTCAATGCAACCGTAGCCAATTGGTAATCATGACAAATCTTACAGACTACATCAATCATCCGCAGCTGTTGGATAGAGACACTCTTTACGAGTTGCGCTCCATGCTTGCATTGTATCCGTATTACCAGCCGGCACGTTTGCTTTTGCTCTACAATCTGTATTTGCTACACGATCCCTCGTTTAATGAAGAACTGAAAAGAGCCTCTTTCTATATCACCGACAGGGAGAAACTGTTTCAGATGGTAGAGGCGGCGCACTATCAGTTGCATAAGCCTGAGCAGGAGGAAAAACAAACCTCTGTAGAGAGAATAGAGGGAGGGAGCGACAGAACCATATCGCTGATAGATGATTTCCTTGACAGCATACCTCAAGAGGAAGCAGCAGAGCCAGAGAAAAAGAAACGAAAGCCTACGCCTGCCGATGCTACAGTAGATTATGTGGCATACCTGTTGGAGTGCGACCAGGAAGAGGAGGAGAGTGATGCAGAGGAGAAAACTCCACAGCTGAAGGGGCATAGCCTAATTGACAGTTTTATAGCACAAGAAGGTGGAAAGATAGTGCTCGATGAGTCGCCTGAGTATGTGCCAGAGTTGACAGATGAGATAATGGAAGTATCTGAAAATGGCACCGACAGCGGATTTTTTACTGAAACACTTGCCCGAATTTATGTAAAACAGGGCAAATATGACAAGGCATTGCAAATTATTAGACAGTTAAGTTTGAATTATCCAAAAAAAAATGTTTACTTTGCAGACCAAATTCGTTTCTTGGAGAAATTGATTATCAATGACAGCAGGAAACCTAACGCTCCAAAGGCATGACAGTGCACAGAAGAGTATATAAAGAAAAAAGAAACAAAAACAAATAAAATTAAAACACAAGAACAACATTATGTACACAGTATTAGTAATCCTTATCTGTTTGGCAGCCGTGTTGATGATAGGCATCGTGTTGATACAGGAGTCAAAGGGTGGCGGTTTGGCTGCCGATTTCTCTTCTTACAATCAGATAGGTGGAGTAAGAAGAACAACAGAGTTTTTAGAGAAAGTGACATGGGCATTGGCTGCTGCCATGGTGGTAATCAGCGTGCTCTGTGCCTACACAGCACCTCGTGCAGTAGAAAAAGGATCGGTGATGGAGGGTATAGAGAATCCCACCACCAATCCGCAAAACCTTCCAGGCTTTGGCGCCAGTCAGTCTAAGCAGCAAGCTCCTGCTGGTCAACAGGCACCTGCGGCACCTGCAGAGAAGGCTCCCGTTGCTCCTGCACAGCCTAAATAAAATAAGAAAGAATGGCGAAGGAATGAAAAAAGTACGTGATTTGTTTGGCTAAATCAAATAAATCACGTACCTTTGCAACCGCTTTCAGCAATGAAGGCAATCATGGTGCCCGTAGTTCAGTTGGTTAGAGCGTCAGATTGTGGTTCTGAATGTCGTGGGTTCGAGTCCCACCGGGCACCCAAAGAAGTGACTGAAACAGTCACTTCTTTTTTTGGTAGTACGATCGGCATGAGCATTGTCTAATGGGTGCAAGTCCCGAAGCCACCCTAATAGCGGGAAGACTAATACACTATAGGAATTGCTGTCTCTTATACACATCTCCGAGCCCACGAGACAGGCAGAAATC
>CALZNR010000275.1 GCA_945827565.1 uncultured Prevotella sp. | reverse complement strand
ACACACTGCATATCGTCGGCAGCGTCAGATGTGTATAAGAGACAGCAACAGTTTCGTGGACGTAAGATATTGATACTTGCACCGCTGGTCAAAGGAAGAAAGGGACACTATCGAGAACTCTTTGAGAATCTGAGAAAAAAGGGTTATTTGCATGTCAGAGTAGATGAAAACCTGATGGATATTGTCACCGATATGAAGGTGGACCGCTACAAAATGCACAATATCGAGGTGGTTATCGACAAGATGAAGGTGGCCGAGGATGTCTGCGACAGCGATGAACAGTTGAAAAACAGCCGACTGCGCAAATCGTTGCAAACAGCCATGCAGATGGGAAATGGAATGGTGATGGTATGCGATAAAGACAGCGGAGATGTGAAGTACTATTCCAAAAAACTGATGTGCCCCACATCGGGCATTGCCTATGATGATGCTGCGCCCAATCTCTTCTCGTTCAACTCACCTCACGGCGCCTGCCCCAAGTGCAAGGGACTGGGCTACGTCAACGAGCTGGACATGAAGAAGATTGTTCCTGATGACACCATCAGCATCTATGAAGGGGCTATTGTGCCATTGGGAAAGTATAAGAACCAGCTTATATTCTGGCAGATAGAGGCAATACTTGAAAAATATGAGTGCTCATTGCAAACCATAGTAAAAGACATTCCAGCGGAAGCCTTGGAAGAGGTGTTGTATGGCACCATGGAGCGGGTACGAATAAACAAGGAACTTGTGCGTACCTCCAGTGATTACTATACGGACTTTGGCGGCATTGTAAAGTATTTGCTGAACGTTTTTGATGAGGACGACAGCGCAGCTGCAAAAAAGTGGGCAGAGCAATTTACCACCACCTGCACGTGTTCGGAATGTAAGGGAAAACGCCTGAAAAAGGAAGCATTGTCTTACAAACTGTGGGGTAAGAATATTTCAGAGGTGGCGGAAATGGATATCGCGGAACTGCAAACGTGGATAGAACAACTGCCGCAACACATGGACCAGATGCAGCAGACTGTGGCTGCAGAAATACTGAAGGAAATATCCACACGCATCACATTCCTCCTGGATGTAGGATTGGGCTATCTGTCTTTGAACAGACAGGCTGTTACATTGTCGGGCGGAGAAAGTCAAAGAATAAGGTTGGCCACACAAATAGGTTCGCAACTGATAAACGTGCTGTATATCCTGGATGAGCCAAGTATAGGTCTGCACCAGAGAGACAACGAACGTTTGATAAAATCACTCAAGGCATTGCGTGACATGGGCAACACCGTGATAGTGGTGGAGCACGACAAAGATATGATTCTCAATGCCGATTATGTGGTGGATATCGGACCCAAAGCAGGGGTGAATGGAGGTAAGGTAGTATTTCAAGGAACAGTAGATAAAATGCTGCTAAAAGATACACTTACAGCCAATTATCTGAACGGTAGGTTGAGGATAGATGTGCCTGCAGAGCGCAGGAAAGGCAATGGAAAGTATCTCACTATCAAAGGAGCTACGGGCAATAATCTGAAGCGCGTGGATGTGTCTTTCCCCCTTGGAACCATGATAGTGGTGACAGGCGTGAGTGGTTCTGGCAAATCCACCCTTATCAATGAGACACTGCAGCCAATACTGAATCAGCACTTTTACCGCTCGCTGAAGAAACCAATGCCCTACGAGAGTGTCACAGGACTGGAATATGTGGATAAGGTGGTGAGTGTGGATCAAAGTCCGTTAGGGCGCACACCACGTTCCAATCCAGCCACCTATACGGGCTTATTTGCTGACATACGTTCGTTGTTCGTGTCATTGCCTGAAGCCAAAATCAGGGGATATAAACCTGGCAGGTTCTCATTCAACGTGAAGGGAGGCAGATGTGAGGAATGTGGTGGCAATGGCTACAAGAAAATAGAGATGAACTTTCTGCCTGATGTGCTGGTGCCATGTGAATGTTGCAGAGGAAAAAGATATAATAAAGAGACGCTGGAGGTGAAGTACAAGGGAAAGAGTATCGCCGATGTGCTGAACATGAATATTGACAACGCAGTGGCGCTCTTTGAGAACATTCCAGAATTACAAAGAAAGATTCAAACCCTGCAGAGTGTCGGGTTGGGGTATATATCGTTGGGTCAACCCTCTACAACCCTCTCGGGTGGCGAAAGTCAGCGTGTGAAGTTGGGAGCAGAACTAAATAAGAGAGATACCGGGAAAACGGTGTATATCCTGGACGAACCTACCACGGGGTTGCATTTTGAAGATATCAGGATATTGATGATGGTGCTCCAGAAATTGGTGGAAAAAGGAAATACGGTGATTATCATAGAGCACAACCTGGATGTGATGAAGGTGGCAGACTACATTATAGACATCGGACCAGAAGGAGGAAAAAGCGGTGGCAGGATAGTGGCTTGCGGAACACCCGAAGAGATTTGCAACTCAACGGAAGGATATACAGGGAAGTATTTGAAAGAAGAATTGCTCAACAGATAGAGTGGGTGGGATGTATATGACCGCCTGTAATAAATAACAACAACAGCATGTCTCAACCTTTAGCAGAACGGATGCGTCCAACCACGTTGGAGGAGTATATAGGACAAAAGCACTTGGGGGGACCAGGGGCTGTGCTTCACAAAATGGTGACACAGCGACGTGTCTCATCCATGATATTGTGGGGACCTCCAGGAGTAGGAAAAACAACGCTTGCACAGATCATTGCGAATCAGGTAGAAGTTCCATTCTATACTTTAAGCGCAGTGACAAGCGGTGTGAAAGATGTAAGAGAAGTCATAGAAAGGGCAAAGAAGAACAGTTTTTTCTCAAGAGAGTCTCCCATCCTGTTTATTGATGAGATTCATCGTTTCAGCAAGTCGCAGCAGGATTCGCTACTTGGTGCTGTGGAAAAGGGTATTGTGACGCTGATAGGAGCTACCACAGAGAACCCCTCGTTCGAGGTTATCAGACCCTTGCTATCCAGGTGTCAACTCTATGTTTTGAAATCATTGGAGAAAGATGATCTGTCACTGCTA
>CALZNR010000274.1 GCA_945827565.1 uncultured Prevotella sp. | reverse complement strand
ATTTCTGCCTGTCTCGTGGGCTCGGAGATGTGTATAAGAGACAGGTTGGCATCAGAGCCAAGGATGTCCATATTGGCAAACCATACGTTCTGCAGGGTTATCTTGCCACCCTTTGCCTGTGCAGGTGTGTTGCCCTTCTCTCCGTCGATAATCAGTCCGATGGGCCAATCCACTGCCACACTGTTGATGCAGTTCAGGCACGAGCTGCGGCGAATCTGCATGGCACTTTGGAACTTGCCAAGCTGCGAGCCGTTGTTGGGATTATAGGCACCGCCGGTGATGTAAGAGGCATCGTTGATGAACGAGGCATCTGCCTTGGGACCTACAAAGGTGACGTTGCTGAAGGTGCAGGTGGTGAGCGGACTGGCAGAAGCAGAACCGTCGGCGCAGTTGTCGCTCTCAAA
This sequence comes from uncultured Prevotella sp., assembly GCA_945827565.1. Lineage (GTDB taxonomy): Bacteria > Bacteroidota > Bacteroidia > Bacteroidales > Bacteroidaceae > Prevotella. The sequence goes on along the minus strand of CALZNR010000274.1, from coordinate 2,620 downwards.
ACCGTTGCTCTGCGAGGTGTCTGCAATCTTGGAGTTGCGCACTGCCAGGGCATATTGCACGCAGCCGCTGAAGCCGTTGTCGGTGTCAAAGTCGTCGTCCCATCCGTGGTAAGCCACCAAATACTTGCCGCTTACAGTGCCGCCAAACCACTCGAATGAGTCGTCGTTGCAATACGACACCTGCACGTGGTCTATCTTGGTGCCGCTGCCCACAGAACCCATTGTCAGACCGTTGATCTCCTTGTTGGCCTCCAAGGGATAGCCTGCAAACTCAATGCGCACGTAGCTCAGCACTCCAGAGTTGTCGTTGTTGTCGCTGCCGCCGTGCTTGGTGCGCGGACCACCCTCAATCTGCATCTCTGTCTGGTTGTTCTTTGCCCTGCCGCAGAGGATAATGCCTCCCCAGTCGCCGGGTTTGCGCTGTCCTTGTGGCATCTCAGAGGTAAACACGATAGGCTCTGTGGGGGTGCCCTGTGCAATCAGTTTTCCGCCTCTTTCGGCTATCAGGGCAGCCTTGGTCTGTTTGTCACCCTTGATCACAGTGCCTGGTTCAATGGTCAGTGTGGCTCCGTTGGCAATATACACCCAGCCTTTGAGCAGATAGGTGCCTTTCTTCAGGGTCTGGTTGCCGGTGAACACAAGTTCCTGGTCGCCGTTGCCTATCACCGTTCCTGCCTCATTCTCTTTTCCATTGTCGTCGAACAGCAGATGGTCGCAGGCGTTTATTCCTCCGTCGGTGCTCCAAACGTATGCTCCGTTGCCACCACCGTTGCTGCCTCCGTTGTTGTTGTCGTCGTCGCTACTGCTGCAAGCCACTGTCATGGCTGCCATTACAAGGATAGCTGTGTATCCCAAAAAACTTCTTTTTTTCATGTTTCTAATGGATTTAAAAATCACTGTTTATTTTGTTTTTATCTAAGTTCTCTCTTGTCTGGTAACCTGTAGGGGTCAGAATCTGTAGGATACCATCAGACTGAAGTTGCGTCCCGGGCGGTATTCACGGGTAATCTGTTCCACCTCCTTGCTTGTGCCGTTGGGCATGGTCACGTCGGCAAACTGCTTGTACGATACCTTTTCTGCCAGCAGGTCTTTCACGGCAGCCCTTATCTCCCAGTGCTCGCCCAGGTTTTTGCTCATGGTCAAATCCACGGTGTTGCGTGGCATCTCATAGCTGTCGGGTATGCGTGCATTGTCTTCACTGCCGGTAGAGCCTTCGCTGCGTCCCACACCAATGATGCGCTTGCCAATGCGGTTGTAGAGCAATGCCACGTTGAGGCGCAGGGCGGGATGGCGGTAAAACAGTCCTGTGTTTATCAGATAGGGCGACTGTCCCTGCATGGGGCGGTTGGCAAAGCGTGAGCCGTCGGCAAACTTCACCCTGCTGTGGATGAGCGACCCGTTGAACGACCAGCTGAAGCCTCGCAGTCCGATGAAGCTCAGGTCTTTTCTGATGTCCAGTTCCAAACCGTAGTTGTTGGCACTCTTGGCATTCTCAAAAGAGTAGATATAGTCGGTGCCTCCCGATACCGTGTAGGTCCACTCAATGGGGTTTTCAAATCGCTTGTAGAAGGCTGCCAGCGTAATCTGTTCGCCAGAGCTGGGATACCACTCGTAACGCACATCCACATTGTGCACATAGCAGGTCTTCAGGTCGGCATTGCCCATGACGCTCGATGCCAGGTCGAAGTCGTAGTACACCGAGGTGGACACCTCTCTGAATTCCGGACGGTTGACCGACTTTCCGTACGACAGTCTCATTTGGTGCTTGTCGTTGAACTTATAGGTGGTGTTGATGGATGGAAAGAGGTCGCTGCTGCGGTAGAAGCGGCTCTTTTCGCTCACCTCATAGTCGCGCATGTTTGAAATCAGTTCCATCTCGTTGAACTCGTATCTCACGCCGGCATAGACATTCAGTTTGCCGATGGGCAGCGACAGTGCTGCGTAGGCTGCTCCCAACTTGTTGTTGCCCTTGTAGTTGTTGCGCATGTGGGGGTCTTCCAGCAGGTATAGACCTCTGTTGCCCAGCAGGTTGTCGTTTCCCAGCAGGTTGGGTATGCTGATGCTCCTGAAGTCTTGTGGCAGGTCGTTGTCGGCAGGATTTATCTGGTAGTACAGCTGTCGGGTGGTGTATTTGCGGGTGCGGTATTCTCCATACACGCCAGTCTTGATGGCAGTTTTCCCCCATCCCAGTTCTATCTTGTCGTTGATGTTGGCAGAAACGATGTGCTCGTTCAGCTTGGTGTATTCTCGTTTCAGGTCGTTGGTGCGCTCCAGTTCCATCACGCCCGGTGTGTTTGCATCGTTCACCAGATAGCGTCTTCTGTCGGGCATGTTGCGGTTGGCAAAGGCGTAGCTGCCACTCCATTCCAGGTTGTGCCTGTGCAGGGTGTGATGCCCGGTGAGCTGCACGTTATAGGTGGTGCGTGTGCGGTTCAGGTATTCTGCGCTTTGCTCCAGGTCCGACTGTGCGCTCAATCCCTCTCGCCATGTATATCTGTTGTTGCTCAGCAGGTTGAGGATGTTCTTCAGTTCCAGTTTGTGGTTGCCGTTGCCACTCAGACAGGTCAGGTTGAGCCTGTCTCTTATACACATCTGACGCTGCCGACGATATGCAGTGTGT
>CALZNR010000273.1 GCA_945827565.1 uncultured Prevotella sp. | reverse complement strand
GAGATTTCTGCCTGTCTCGTGGGCTCGGAGATGTGTATAAGAGACAGCTTATCGGACCCCATTGCGCCCTCAAAACGTAAAGACATCTATAAGCAGTTATCATCATAACGCTCATGGCCGATTTGGGCTAAAGAGGGGTGAAAAGTGAAGCAGAAACAAGTTGAAAAATGAGGATGAACAAAAAATGCCACCTGTTTGACCGTATTCTCACCCCTCATGTTTTGGGGAATTGCATAATTTTGTGTGCAGATTTTACTTCTCACCCCTTGCTTGTGAGTGAGGATGGAATGAATTGCAGGAAATGAACTCATAACCTAAAATAATTTACAATGTACAACAAGTTCTTTATTTATCTCATGGCATGCACCTTGGCTCTGCTCACGGTGGGGATGCCGGTAGAGGCGAAGAAGAAGGTGCACACCATTGGCGATTCCACCATGGCGAACTATCCTACGGATGGTTCTACCGACAAGCGTGGATGGGCACAGATGTTGCAGCAGTTCTTCAACAAAGACAATATCCTGGTGAACAACCGTGGAAAGTCGGGCGCCTCCAGTAAGTCGTTTTACAAAGAAGCCGCCTATTGGCCCACACTGGTCACGGGTGGTAGTGATGCCATGCAGGCAGGCGATTTCCTGCTCATTCAGTTTGCTCATAATGATGAGAAAAACGGAGGAGCCGACGGAGATGTGGTGAAACAGTACTACACCAACAAGGGCGATGCCGCCTCTGCCGCTTCAACCGATTACCGCGGTACCACTGCCTCGGGCACCTACAAGGACTACATCAGGAAATACATCAACGAGGCAAAGGCCATGGGAGTGAAGCCCATTGTGGTGGGTGCCATCTGCCGAAAGTATTTCTCCAACGGAGATATTCGCAGAAATGGAAGGCACGACCTGGGCGACAGCTTTACCCTGTGCGACGGCAAAACACTGACCACGGGCAACAGCGTGCCTGCCAGCGATGACACCTATGACTATGTGGTACAGGCGCGCAATGTGGCAGAAGAGTACGACGATGTGCCCTTTATAGACCTCACCACCCTTACCGCCAACATGTATATACAGTATGGTGAGGCATACTGCATTGCCAACCTCTTTTGCAACGATGACTCTACCCATCCAGCCCTATTGGGAGCCACACTCATAGCCAGAGAGTTTGCGCAGCAGCTGAAGGTGCAGGCAGAGACAGAGACAAATGCCAAAAAGAAGGCGATACTTGCAGAACTGGCGCAGGATGTGATTGTGTCGTCAGAAATAACTTTCAATCCCACATCAGGCGATATGGGACGTGCCTATCAGGGCCAGAGCATAGTGAAGGAGTTTAACGTGTCGGCTTTCGGACTGAATACCGGTGCTTCTATGACCATTACCACCGACGGTAACTTCATGGTTTCTACCGATAAGGTGAACTACAGCAACAGTGTAGAGGTGAAAGGTAGCGGAAACAGCATTATCACATCTATATATGTGAAAGTCAATCTCCTGTCGCCTGGTGTGCAGCAGGGTACGCTTACAGCCACGGCAGATGGCAAAACAGCCACTATGACACTCTCGGCAGAAACCATCAGTCTGTCGGGCGGTGAAGAGGTGTCGGCAGTGTGGCCCCTCACATCATCCACAGCACCCCAAGCCAACGAACTGCTCACGGTGGCAGAAGAAAGTCTGAATGAACTGATAGTGAAGCAGTATGGCACCATAGGAACTGGCGACCAGGCGCGTGCCATGCAGTTGCTCACCACATCTACAGAGAAGTGGGGGATATCTGAAATAGACGAGGTTTCTACACGCTATGTGGAATTTAAGGCCACCTGTCCGACTGACTATAACTACGCCGTGGACAAGATTTCGTATTATCTCTCGGGTAGGGGAGGTTCGGCAGTGAGCTACCACGCCTATTACAGCACCAACAAAGACTTCTCCAATCCTGTGCTGATGGACGAGAAGGTGAATATGGCAAAAGATGCTCCCACACTGGTGGAATACTCACTGGCAGAACAGCTGGAGGAAGGACAGAGTATCTATGTGCGCCTCTATCCGTGGTACAACGGTCAGAGCGCAGAAGCCACAGGCAAATACCTGTGTGTGGCAGAGATGACCATACATGGCACTGCTACCAAGGCAGGCGGACAAGCCATTGACATTGCAGGCAGCGTGGCATATCCCTTGGTGGATGCAGAGCCCACCTTTGCTCCCGAAAGCATGGCAGTGGGATTTAGCGGAAAGAATGTGACCTATGGTTCGCTACTCACAGTGAGCGACAACGGAGGACTGACCTGGAGCGGAAGCACCGACAACGGGAAGATACAAACCAAGGTGTATAACGGGAGTGGCTCGTCGCTTCCCTCCTCACCTGCTGAGGGAAACACTATAACCTATACCCTCAATGTGGAAGACGGACTGGTGTTCCTGCCCTCTAAAGTGTCGTTTCAGGCAGCTCGCTACGGCACCGATGGAGGCATTATTACCGCCAAGATAGGTGGCACGGGCGAGGCTGTGATATGCGAGAATGCAGCCATCAACCGCTCAGGAAAAGGATTGGAACTGGCTACCCTGTCGGCAGAGGTAAGCGGAGTGTCGGCAGACGCACAAAACCCGCTGAAACTTGCCATCTCTGTATTGGGACTGGGAAACACCAAGTCAGTGGGACTTAACGATATCGTGATAGAAGGACAACTGATGGGCACACTGCAGCAATCCACCAAATATACGCTTGCAGTGAGTGTGCAGCCCGAGGATGCAGGCACCGTGACACAAGATCCTGCCATGGATTCCTATAAGGAAGGAACAGAGGTGAGTTTGCAAGCCAAGCGCAACTTTGGCTATCAGTTTAAAGAGTGGCAGGTGGATGGCGCCACCGTTTCCTCTGAACAGGCATATACCCTGAAGATGGATGCCAACAAGGTGGTGACCGCAGTGTTCACACCCATACCTGTTTACACTGTAACTGCCAGTTGCACCAACGATGCAGAGCGCAGTATGGGATCGGTGACACTGACCCCCAACGACCATGAAGGGCGCTACGAGG
>CALZNR010000272.1 GCA_945827565.1 uncultured Prevotella sp. | reverse complement strand
TAGTAATCCACGCTCACACCCAAGCGGTTCTTGAAGAAACGTCCTTCCAATCCTACGTTATACTTGGTGGTTGTTTCCCACTTGATTTTGTCGTTACCAATGTTGGTGAGCTGCAAACCGGTCTTATTGGAAGTGAAGCGCACAGGGCTGTAGAAGGTCTGGGCGGCATAGTTGTTGATGTCGTCGTTGCCGCTCATGTCAAAGCCTACGTTCACACGCAGATAGTTGATGGCAGAGGTTTTGGGGAACCACGACTCGTTGGTCATCACCCAACCTAACTGCACGCTGGGATAGAGTGCCCAGGTCACACCAAACATCTTCAGTCCGTCGGCATCCTCACCAAAGCGGCTGTTGGCTTCACCCAGCAGCGAGAGGGTGGCGAAATAGCGGTTCTGGTAGTTATAATCCACCGTACCGTACCACTGGATGTATTTCCAGGTTTCGTTGATACCATCGGTAGAAGCTCCCGTTTTGGAGAGACTGGGGTTCTTATCGTCTGTCATACCCGTATTCTCGGTGACAAGACGGTTCATGTCGTACGAGAAGTAATTGTAACGATAGCCCACTGTGGCATTGACGGAATGTTTGCCCATCAGCTTATTGAAATTACCGTAGCCACTTACCACGAAGTTGTTCTCCTGTGCAGTGAGCGAACCCACCTTAGAGGTCACGGTCTTCAAATCCTGGATATAGAAAGGAGGCACTCCCTCATAGGGACGGTAGTAGCGCTGGGTGTTTCTGTTGAGCAGATAAGACACATCAAGTCCCACTTTGAAATACTTCTTGAAGGTATAGACTGGTGCCACATGAATCATGAAATTGGTGTTCTGCAGGGTGTTCTTGTTGTTGTCTTCTGCATTGTAGCCATTCTCCAGAATAGCCATGGGGTTTGCCAAGGAATACTTTGCGGGATTCTTGGGATCTATCTGACTGAAGAGGTCATCGTAGTCGCTCAGCAGACTGGTAAAGCCATTCACCACCTTATTGTACTGATACACGCTGAGCAGGGGCGACTTCACCATGGCAAGGTTGGCAGGCGAAGTCAGTGTGCTCTTGCTGAAGTCAGCGGGGAAGCCGTTGTCGAAGAGTTCGCTGTTGGTGCGTGCCACAGAGATATCAAACTTGGTTTTCAGGTTTCTGAACACCTCGATATCCGTGTTAAAGCGCAGGTTCATACGGTCAAAGCCTGTGTTCTTCAGCGTGCCCTCAGCATCCATGTAGCCCACGGAGAGGTTGTACATACCCACATCGTCACCACCCTGCACATTGATGCTGTAGTTCTGGGTCAGTGTCTCGTGATACACCTCATCCTGCCAGTTGGTGTTGTTGTGATACATGTTATAATAGTAGCCATTGGGATTGTCGTCAAGGAAGCGGAAATCCACCTTCCTGTTCTCCATCTCGCTCATGGTACCTATCATCTCGGTGGCATAGGAGCGGAACTGTGAAGCATCCATCATAGTAAACTTCTGGGGCACAAAGTTCACACCCACCGACACATTGGCGTCAATGCGTGTTGCCATGCTCTTGCCACGCTTGGTGTCTATCAGAATCACGCCGTTAGCACCACGTGAGCCATAGAGGGCTGTGGCGTTCTTCAACACGGTCACCTTCTCTATATCGTCGGTAGAGATATTGGAGAGCATGTTGTTGAAATGGCCGTCGTGCATTGAAGTGCGGTTGCGCTGCATGTCTATCTCCACGCCATCCACAATAATGAGTGGCTGCGATGTTCCATTGATAGAGTTATAGCCACGTACAAACATGGCGGCACCGTCGTTGAGGGCGGCAGAGCGCATGATGGTGCGCACATCGGCACCCAGCTTACTGCCAATCTCCTGATCCACAGAAGGGGCAGTCTGGGTCACTGTCATCTCTCGCTTGGCGGTAATATCAGTGCCTTTTCCATACATGGGCAGGAACTTGTCGCTCAGCATCTCGATGCGTACCATGCGTGTAGAGTCGTAGCCTGCCACTGCCACCTGTTGCGACATATAGGCATCCGAGTGTACATACAGGGCTGTGGTATGCTGGGGCACCTTGATAGTAAACTTGCCATCCTCATCGGTCATGGCAGTGTATCTACGATTGCCCAAAGCCTGCAACTGGATACCCGCCAAAGGAGCCTTTGAAGCATGATCCACCACTTTACCTTTCAGCGTTTTGTTTTGTGCCATAGCCGGCATTGCAGCCACCATGGCGAGGGTGCAAACAGCCAGTCTGAGACTTGCTTTTCGCAGGTTGGTAAATATTGTGTTTCTCATTTTAGTTCTCATTTCTCTGTTCAATAAGTTCTACAGGTACCATCAGAATATTGGCAATACGCCAGTTGGGGGTGTATTTCTTCATCGCCACCTTGTTCGTAGGCAGATACGGTATTCTCAGTTTCAAGTTGGGCACTGCCATGCTGGAAGCGTCAATGTATGTCAGCTGGTTATCCCTCTGAGGCACAAATATCTGGTTCATATAAGATATGGGGAAGGTAAAATCGCCCAAGCAGATGGTGTCTATCTTGGTGGAATCGGAGATGAAGCCAAATTTTGTTTTCTGTGCTGCAGTGATTTTCTCTTTACCCGAGTTGAGGGCTATATCCATGCCGGCTAATGCCGTAGCATCATCGGCTGATACACTCTTATTGTCTTTGGCTGAAGTGAAATAGTGATATGCTATCTCGCCCTTGGCATTGCAATAAGAAAGGGTGGCATAGAAATAGGCTGGCTTGGCTGTTGAAACCATCACATCACCCACCTTCACACTATCCACATCTGCGGGGGCATAGCTGTCGCAGTCCATGTCGGCATCTGCAGGTACCACCACCGCATAGAATCTATACTTGGTAGAGAGCAATGGAGGCAATGTGAACTCCATCCAGCTGTTCACACCGTTCTCGTTACTGCTTTTAATCATGGCAAAATCAATACCGTCGGGATAGCTTCCATACTTGGGATTTATTGAGCGAGCACTCACTCGCGAAGCCACAGCTCCCTTATTACTGTCTCTTATACACATCTCCGAGCCCACGAGACAGGCAGAAAT
>CALZNR010000271.1 GCA_945827565.1 uncultured Prevotella sp. | reverse complement strand
ACACTGCATATCGTCGGCAGCGTCAGATGTGTATAAGAGACAGGGGCAGCGATGTGGTGCAGCACTATCTGCCTGTATTCTGGAACACAAGCTGGTTCAAGATGCGCCCCCCACACACCACAGGTGCCTACATAGACACCACACACCCGCTGTTCAAGCACTTCCCCTCTGACAACTGGGCAAACCTGAACTGGTGGGAACTGCTGAACAGAGCACAGGTGATGAACCTATGCGAGTTACCGGCAGACTACATGTCGCCCATACAGCCCATAGACACATGGCATGTAAGTCGCAAACTGGGTATGATGGTAGAGACCCGATGCCTGGCAGGACGACTGATTATCACCACCATGGACATCACCTCTCAACCAAGCAGGCGACACGTGGCAAGACAGATGCGCCATGCCCTGCTGACCTACATGCAGGGAGCAGACTTCAATCCCCAACTCACACTGCCACTCAACACCGTGACACACTTCTTCACCAGGCAGGCAGCCAAGGTGGATATGTTTACCAAGGACTCGCCCGATGAACTGAAGCCAAAAATAAAATAGTAGTTTAGCCCAAGAATATGGTGCGGGGCTGTGTAGGACCATAGAAATAGCCTGAATCTCATTATTTTATTGACCTGCTGACAACTTACTGCAACAAGGGCTGCAGCTGCTCAAGCAACTCTGAAAATGCGTTGAGACGCACCAGTCTTGGGTGGTCGAACTCCTCGCTACACTCCAACTGCCACACCACGTGATAAGGTATGTGGGCGGCATAGGCACCGATGCGCAGGGCTGGTGCCACATCACTCTTGAAAGAGTTGCCAACCATCAGCAGTTGGGTGGGTTCTACTTGCAGACGATGACACAACAGGCGGTACGCATCCTCATCCTTGTTTGACACCACAAAACTGTCGGTAAAGAGGTGTTTCAGTCCTGAGCGCATCAACTTGTGCTCCTGTTCCAGCAACTCGCCTTTGGTAAACACCACCATCTGCAAGCCACGTTGCTCCACCCACTGCCTGTGCAGCTGCTGCAAGGTGCTCTCCACACCCGGCAGCGGAGTGGCAGGCATATCGCCCAGCGCCTTGCCCATGCCCACCAGTTCTGCCAGCACGGCGGGCGATATGCGGTGCTTGCTCATGCGCAGCGCCGTTTCCATCAGCGATATGGTAAACGCCTTGCTGCCATAGCCCAGTTGCTGCATATTGGAACGCTCGGTGCTGAAGAGGGCTGCCGCTGCCTCCTCTGCGCCACACCATGGTGCCAGCACCTCGCACAGGCGGTGCTCCACCTTTTCAAAATGGCTCTGACAGTCCCACAGGGTGTCATCGGCATCCAGGGCTATCAGGCGCACCTCGCTACCTATCACCGCTGCCGGGCACTGGGTGGATTGCCACGTCTTACCTTGCCCTGTCATAGATATTGCGCATGTCTGTGGGGGTGAGAACCTTGAATGTTCCCACGGTGATGGTGCCTCCTCTGCTGCACTTATCCACCATCACGTCTATCTCGGCATCGGTCACATCGCGCCCTATCAGCTCGTGAATGTTGACGGGCATACCAATAGACTGGAAGAAAGTCTCTGTGCGGGCTATTCCCTCCAGCGCCACCTCACGCCAATGGCCGAAATCGGGCGTCACTCCCATCACGTTCACTGCATACTGGGCAAAGCGCTCCGCAGGATGCGACTGCAATGGTGCCTGCTGCTCGTCGAAACTGTCTATGACATAGCGTGCCCAACTGCCCCACAAGGCTGCCAAACCGGCACCGTGGGTCACTCCAAAGAGGGCACTCAACTCGTGTTCCAGGCGATGGGTGGCAAAGTCTTTCTCCGTTCCACACTCCGTCAAGTCGTTGTGCGACAGACTGCCAGCCCACATAATCTGTGCCCTGTGACGATAGTCGTTGGGGTTGGCCAGCACCTTGGGAGCACTGTCTATCACAGTGCGCATCAATGCCTCGGCCAGCGCATCGGTAAGCGACATGTCTGTGTATTTAGAGAAATAGCGCTCCATGGTGTGCATCAGTATATCGGTGGCTCCTGCCGCTGTTTGATAGGGGGGCAGGGTGCACGTGCGCAGGGGGTTCATAATGGCAAACTTGCAGCGGCACAGGTCGCTGTTGATGCCCCGCTTCAGCGCACCTTCATCCTTGGTTATCACGCAGCTGCTACTCATCTCGCTTCCTGCAGCGGGAATGGTTAGCACCACACCGATGGGCAGACAAGCAGATGGTTTGCCCTTGCCCTCCCAGAACTGCCACACATCACCGTCAAAACAGGCTCCATAACCTATTGCCTTGGCAGAGTCTATCACGCTTCCTCCACCCACGGCCAGTATAAAGTCTATCTGTTCCTTGCGGCACAGGTCTATTCCCTCATATACCTTTGAGAGCAGCGGATTGGGCACCACGCCACCCAGCAGAGAATAGGCAATGCCTGCCTTTCCCAACTGTTCGCACACCTTGTCTATCAGTCCCGAACGCAGAGCACTCTGTCCACCGTAATGCACCAGCACCCGCTTTCCGCCATACATGCTCACCATCTCGGCAATACGCTCTTCGCTGTCTTTGCCAAACACCACTCTCGTGGGGGCATAAAATTCAAAATCCTTCAACATTTTACTTCTCAATTTTCTTCGTTTTCACTCAGTATTCAGCCCACAGGCCATGGGGCGCACGCGGGCCATTTCTTCCTGATGTAAAATTACTGCTTTTTTTATTTATGCAGAAGAAAAGCAACGATTTTTTCTCTCCCAACCCTTTTTCACAGCTTCCACGCTCAGAAAGCCCCTGCAAGGCCCCGCTGTTTTGGCACTACAACACCCCACGTAAGGAGGAATGTTTTGGACAACTATTTTTGTTAAGTTTCATTAAGTCTCTACCCGAAATGTTAAACTGCATATTTATGCAATTTCGTTCTGAGCCACTTTTTTCTCGCTATGGACTATAATGAAGCCCACAGGGAGATCGTGCGTTAGAACGAAAATCTCAAAATGCACACTGATTATCAAGTAGTTACAATCCTAAAAAAGTTGGATTATTGACCAGTATAGTATCTAATTGACATGAAAACTGTTCACTTTTTCGCT
>CALZNR010000270.1 GCA_945827565.1 uncultured Prevotella sp. | reverse complement strand
ACACTGCATATCGTCGGCAGCGTCAGATGTGTATAAGAGACAGCTATGAGGTTGACGAATATGATGAGCGTTTTCTTCGTCATTTGGCACTGGGCTACACCAAAGAGCAGATTGCCAATCTCAGAGGTATGCCGTTCGGCATCAAAAGTTTGGAGAAGCGGCAGAACGAACTCATACAAAAACTGTTTCCGCAAGGCAACAGAGATACGAGCGTGAATGCTACCCGACTGGTGGTCAAAGCCATAGAATTAGGGATTATCGAAGTGAACCAACTAAATCCAGACGAATGTTGAACATAAGGGACATAGGGACATACTGTTTTTTTTCTCTGCTACTTTATATTGTCACAGGTTGCATCAACGATGAGACATTCAGCACAGATGCCTCCAAACGGCTTTCCATCACCAATGATACGGTAGATTTTGACACGCTGTTCAGCACCGTTGCCTCGAGTACAAAACAAACAATGGTGTACAACTATTCTGGAGAAAACCTTCGGATTGCAACGGTGAGACTGCAAAGAGGCAACCAAACAGGCTTCAGAGTGAACGTGAGCGGTTCTTATTTAGACAATAACACTGGTAGCATTGTCAAAGACATAGAAATAAGGAAAGGCGACAGCATCCGCATCTTTATTGAGATGACGCCCAAGCGCAACGGAGCACTTGAACCTGTAAGAATTGAAGATAACATTATTTTTACGCTGGAGAGCGGCGTACAGCAAAGCATGGCTCTCAGGGCTCACGTGTGGGATGCAGTGATTTATGAAAGCCAATTAGCTATCAAGCAAGACACCACCATACGCAGCAACACCCCTATTTTACTTCAAAAGGGGATGAAAGTAGATAGCAATGCAACCCTGAGGATTGAGGCACCTACGAAATTGTATTTCCACAGCAATACGGGATTGGATGTCTATGGCACCCTGATAATTGCAGGAAATCAAGGTGAAGAGGTGGTGTTGCGCGGAGACCGTACCGACAAGATGTTTCCCTACCTGCCATACGACAGGATTAGCGGACAATGGAAAGGAATTCATTTCTATTCCTCATCAAGCCACAACGATATATCTTATGCCGATATTCACGCAACAGAACATGGTATTGTCTGCGATTCTGCTTCATCCTTTAGCACAGAAGAAGCAAACCTGTGTGTAAGGTATTCAAAAATCCACAACTGCAAGGGATATGGCTTGAAAAGCTACATGAATAACCTACTGATTGCAGACACAGAAATAAGTAATGCGCAAAACGACTGCATTGCCATCTACGGTGGACTGGCAACCATTGTACACTGCACTATTGCACAGTTTTATCCGTTTACTGCCGAACGAGGCGTGGCACTAAGATTTCAAAACTTTGACAAAGAAAAGGATTATCCACTCCATGGACTGCAGTGCTACAACTCTATCGTGACTGGTCTGGGCGAAGACGAAATCATGGGTAATCGCAGGGAAGACAAGGAGGATATGGCATACATATATTACTTTGAAAACTGCCTGCTGAGAACTCCTCAGATTACAGATGAAAGTCAGAACGAAATATTGAAGAATGTGATATGGGAAAAGGCTGAAGACGAGATACAAGGCACAAAGCACTTCCGCTTGACGGATATGCAGAACATGCTTTTTGACTTCAGACTTTCAGAACAATCAACCGCCATCGGAAAAGGACAACTGCTACTGGGATATCCATCTGACAAGAATGGCATTGTCAGACCTGAGAATCCTGACTTAGGATGCTATCAAACGCCAGAGGCAACAAATTAACAACACCCACAGTTTTCCATATTCCAGAAGCGCCATACATCAGAATGGTTATCGGACGATGAGAACGCTGCTCCACCTCGGCAAGGACTTGGCGACAACTTCCGCAAGGAGTAACAGGAAGGACTGTAAACCCGTTTGCATCTTGAGCCGCAAGAGCTATTGCAGAGACAGGTGCATCAGAATGTTGGTGGCAGGCACTGAACAATGCAACCCGCTCGGCACACAAAGTGACAGGGAAAGCACTGTTTTCTTGATTGCTTCCTGTAATGATCTGACCATTGCACAGCAGCACAGCAGCCCCTACCCTGAAATGGGAATACGGCGAATAGGACTGTGTGGTGGCATCCATGGCAGCCTGTAGCAGCAACTGCTCTTCGGAACTCAGTTCACTCATAGCACACTCATCATAGTGCATTGTGTATTGATGACTTTTCATAAACGCAAGAATTCTGATTAACGTTCAACACATCAACAATGATTGACCACAAATATATGAAAATAAGCGCAAACAAGCAACTGTTTCTCTGCTTTTTGTTTGTTTTTACATATACCACCGCTTTTGCACAACTTGCAAAAAACCGCCAATACGAACAGTATTTTGCACAATACAAGGACATCGCCATCGAACAGATGCGAAAACACAAAATACCAGCAAGCATCACTCTGGCACAAGGAGTGTTTGAATCAGGCGCAGGCAACAGCATTTTGGCAAGAAAAGGCAACAATCACTTTGGCATCAAATGCCATAACTGGGACGGGAAGACCATGTACTACTCTGATGACAATCCCAACGATTGCTTCAGAGTATATAAGAGTGTGAGGGAGAGTTATGAAGATCACTCTGTATTCCTCTCTACAGGCAGTAGATACCAAGCACTGTTCAGATTGAAGCTGACCGACTATAAGGGGTGGGCACATGGACTTAAAAAAGCGGGCTATGCTACCAATCCCAAATACGCATACAAGCTCATTGACATCATAGAAACATACGAGCTATATCGTTACGACAGCGGCAAACATTCAGACAAGTTTATCCGAAATCATTCCCTGCACACTTCCGAATTTGACTACACCATCTATTCCTACAACAAGAATTATTACATCTTTGCAAAGGCAGGAGACACCTTTGAATCACTGTCTAAGAAAGTGGGCATATCCAGAGGGTCACTGGCCAAATACAATGAGCGAGATAAAAAAGACATACTTCAGGCTGGTGACATCGTGTATCTGAAGAAAAAAAGGAGCAGAGTGGCAAAAGAATACAGAAAGACATTCCATACGGTAAAAGCAGGAGAATCCATGTACTCCATCTGTCTCTTATACAC
>CALZNR010000269.1 GCA_945827565.1 uncultured Prevotella sp. | reverse complement strand
GAGAAAAAAGTGGCTCAGAATGGAATTGCATAAATATGCAGTTTAACATTTCCATCCTTTGTTGCTTATTGAATTAACAAATATAAACAATAAGACAGTGCCGTGAAAAAGGTCTTATACGCTATTTCTCATCGTATCGTTGTGCCGTTTCGGAATTATTCGCTACTTTTGCAGCAAAGTAACAGAAAACCTTCTGATGACAGGTGGCGACGGCTGTCGCAGAAAAATACAAATAGAGCATGCGCACATTTATCAACGTAGAAGATTTGGGCAATTTGCAGCAAGCGCTGGAAGAAGCCCGTGAGATTAAACAAGAGAGGTTTAAGTTTCAGGAGTTGGGAAAGAACAAAACACTGATGATGGTGTTTTTCAACAACTCGCTGCGCACACGCCTCAGCACACAGAAGGCAGCACTCAATCTGGGCATGAACGTGATAGTGCTCGATGTGAATGCAGGCGCATGGAAGTTGGAAACGGAGCGTGGAGTGATTATGGATGGAGACAAGAGCGAGCATCTGCTGGAAGCTATTCCTGTGATGGGAAGCTACTGCGACATCATAGGTATCCGCTCTTTTGCCGGGCTTACCGACCGCGAGTACGACTATGCTGAAACCGTGTTCAACCAGTTTGTGAAATACAGTGGCAAGCCTGTGTTTGCCATGGAGACAGCCACCGTGCATCCGTTGCAGGCGTTTGCCGACCTTATTACCATCAGCGAGCACACCCCCAACTGGGGCACAGGCAGACCGCCCAAGGTGGTGCTTACCTGGGCACCCCATTGCCGTGCTTTGCCGCAGGCAGTGCCCAACAGTTTTGCACAGTGGATGAACGCCGCCGACGTGGAACTGGTGGTGACACATCCCGAGGGCTATGAGTTGGATCCGCGCTTTGTGGGCAATGCCCGTGTGGAGTACAACCAGATGAAGGCTCTGGAGGGTGCCGACTTTGTATATGCCAAGAACTGGAGTTGCCCGGGTGTGACCTGTGCTGCCGACTATGGCAAGATACTGAGCAAAGACATGAGTTGGACCATTGATGAGGCGCACATGGCAGTGACCAACAACGGTAAGTTTATGCACTGTTTGCCCGTGCGCAGAGGATTGATAGTGACCGATGAGGTGATAGAGAGTGCCAACTCCATTGTGATACCCGAGGCTGCCAACCGCGAGATTTCCGCCTCTGTGGTGCTCAAGAGAATGTTGCAGGCGCTGTGATGCCTGCGGCTTCTTTGGCCGTGATTATCTCTTCAAGGTGCGAACCACCTCTCCATCGTAGGTGTTTACCGTGAGACGAATGGAGTCGCAGGTCATGTTGTCGCACAGCACCGAGAGGTAATACTTGTTGGAGTAATACTGCGGAATGTCTGCCTGGTTGTGATAGAAGTGAAGAAGAGCGGTGACTGTGCCATCGGGATGGGTCACGGTGCCCTTGTCGATGACCGAGAGAGTGTGCTTTAGTCCGGATGCAGAGGTGTCGCTCGTCTTCAGATAAAATCCGATATTGAGATATTTTCCTTGCTTTGAGGTCCACACACTTTCCAAGGTGATGGGGTGTGTGAGCAGGGGTTCGTCGTCGTTTAGCACTGCAGGGCGCAGCGTGTTGACGCGGCTCACCGACACGGGTTGTGCAGCATGTTTGTCCACCTTATTATAATAGAGGGCTGCACGGTAGAAGGTGTCGGGCTTTGCCACCCATGATACATTGCCCTGATGGATGGGAGTGGTGAGCTGGTAGGTGACCTCATTGTCGGTCACCGCAGTGGTGGCGTAGCCCTCGCTGTTGGTGGGCAGTTCCACAAAGTCGGCTTGCGTCAGCGACAGTTCGCCCGTGCCCTGCTCGTAGCTGTCTTTGGTGCAGGCAGCAAGCAGCAGTGCAGCAAGCAGTAGCGGCAGTGCAACGGTCAGTGTGTGTCTTGTCATTGCTGCAAGGCTTTCTGCTGATTGTACAGCGGGTTGGCATACATGTGCAGCATCATCTCCGTGAGGTAGGCCACATCTTTGTTTGGCACCTCAATCTTCTGCAGTTGCTGCTGCAGATACTTCTCAAAGCGGGTGCGCTCCTCGGCAGTGTAGTTACTGCTGTGTGCCGTGCCCTGCTCCAGCATGTCGGCAGCCACGTAGTTGTTGGCATAGAGGCGATAGCCCAGGAAGATGTCGTGATCAATCTTTGCTGCCACGGCATTGAGCAGGTCGGCTTTGTCCATGGTGTTGCCGCACTCCAGAATATAATCGCTGATACAGGGAGCGCAGTGGTAGTGCACCTTGCCTTTGAAGCCCATGATGCCCGTCTTCATGCTGAGCACATCATCCTGCTTGGTTTTCTTCCACTCGGGGTTGTCGCGTTTCAGTTGAAACTCTGCCGCCTTGAGAAAATCGCAGGGATCGTATTCGTAAGAGATGGCGAGTGGCACGATGCGCAGTTGTGCCAATCGTTCGGCGAGCGAGCCTTTGCCTCCCATAGCCATCATCTTGAGAATAGAGGGCTGGGTGCGGTCGTTGCTGTCTTTGGCGCGTCCCTCACGCTGGGCAATCCATATATTGTCGTTTTTCTCCTCAATCACGTAGTGCATGTATTCCGCCATGCGTTTGCTGGAAGCCAGCATCTCACGGATGCCCGCACTGCGCTCCACGATAAACGACTTGTTGACCCTTACCAGGTCTTTTATCCATGGGGCAGCCAGCAGGTTGTCGCCGATGGCAATCTCGCAGGTGGTGGTGCTGCCGGCATCGATGAGCAGTTTGTCGAGCAGTGCCGAATCGAGTACGATGTCTCTGTGATTGCTCACAAAGGTGTGACGCCTGTTCAGGTCGATGGCAGCGGTGTTGATAGTGTGGCCTGTGCTGGCCTGGCTCATCAGCGACTGCAGGAAGGGGTAGCAAAACGCTTTCTGAAACTCCAGGTTGGTGGTGCACTGTTTCATCTTGCTGCACAGGGCCTCGTAGGGTATCTGTGGGAAGATGTGGCTTGCCACTGCCTTGAACTGTTCGTCGGCTATCAGCCGTTCAAAGACCTCTGCCAGCTCCTCTGGCTCAAAAGGTCTGATGGGGTCGAATACAGACTGTCTCTTATACACATCTGACGCTGCCGACGATATGCAGTGTGTA
>CALZNR010000268.1 GCA_945827565.1 uncultured Prevotella sp. | reverse complement strand
CTATTAGGACATCTGTTAGGATATAATGATTAAGAAGATTCTGGTCTCACAACCTAAACCATCCAGCGAGAAGTCGCCATATCACGATATTGCGGATAAGTGTGAAGTAGAACTGGTGTTCCGTCCCTTTATCAAGGTAGAGGGGCTCACACCCAAGGAGTTCAGACAGCAGAAAATCAATTTGCTCGACCATACTGCTGTGGTGTTTACCTCACGTCATGCCATTGACAACTATTTCAAACTGGCAAAGGAGATGCGTATCGCCATCCCCGAAACAATGAAGTATTTCTGCGTCACCGAGACCATTGCCCTCTATATCCAGAAGTATGTGCAGTATCGCAAGCGCAAGGTGTTCTTTGGCAACACGGGCAAGGTGGATGACCTGATTCCCACCATGGTGAAGCACAAAGCAGAGAAATACCTGGTGCCCATGAGCGATGTGCACAACGACAGTATCAAGAATCTTCTCGATGCCAAGAAACTCACACATACAGAGTGTGTGATGTATCGCACCGTGAGCAACGATTTCACCCCCGAAGAGGTAGAATCGTTCGATTACGACATGCTCGTGTTCTTCAGTCCTGCAGGTGTGAACTCTCTCACCAAGAACTTCCCTGATTTCGTGCAGGGCGATATCGCCATTGCCACCTTCGGCCCCACCACAGCCAAGGCAGTGAAGGATGCCGGACTTAGACTTGACCTGGAGGCTCCCACGGAGAAGTATCCCTCTATGGCAGGAGCGCTGTTGCACTACCTCTTGGAACACGACGAAGACTAAATCTCTACCCCTCTCTTCTGATGAGCGATACACCACTTTCGTTTGGAAAGAAAGAGCATCTCGTAAGCAAGAAAATGATGGAAATGCTCTTCTCGGGAGGCAACGCCAAATCAATGGTGGCTTATCCCGTGAGGATGGTGTATATGATGGTAGATGAAACGGGTGCAGAGCCTCCGGTACAGGTGATGATGAGCGTGTCTAAACGCTACTTCAAACACGCCGTGAAGCGCAATAGGGTGAAGCGACAGCTGCGCGAAGCCTATCGCCATAACAAGCAGGTGTTGTGGCGGGCACTACAGTTGGCTGGGCAAAAACGCATGGTGATGGCACTGATGTGGATGACCAGCGACCTGAAAACCACAGCACAGGTGAACACCTGCGTGAGAGACTTGCTGGAAAGACTGGCAGGGAAAATAAATGGCAGGGCGGCTGTCCATATAGCAGAGAAGTGCGCTGCCCCATCACAACCATAGCATCATCATGGCGCATCTCATCAAGCAGTTGCTCAGGGCGATAGCGTGGCTCTTGTGCCTGCCCATCCTGTTCTATCAGCGATGTGTCTCGCCCTTCACACCGCCGTCGTGCCGGTTCACTCCCACTTGTTCCGAGTATGCCCGACAGGCACTGATGAAGCATGGACCCGTCAAGGGATTATGGCTTGCCCTGAAAAGGGTGCTCAGATGCCATCCTTGGGGAGGAAGCGGATACGACCCCGTGCCCTGAGCCCTCTCTCGTGCCCTTGCTCATGGCAAAGAGGGCAGTGCGATAGAACCCCTTTTTTAAAAACTTCCGGCGGGAACATGAAAAGTAACAGGCGAGCGCCTATGTATATATAATGTGTGAATTGTTGGATGTATGGTGCGCTAACCGTTGTTGAAACCCGCCTTAAAATATAACTACAATGAGGAAAAATTTTGTTGAAGAACTGAAATGGCGTGGCATGTTGGCACAAATCATGCCCGGAACAGAAGAGCTGCTGCAAAAGGAGATGGTTACCGCCTATCTTGGTACCGACCCCACAGCCGACTCCCTGCACATAGGACATCTCTGTGGTATTATGATGCTCAGACACCTGCAGCGCTGTGGTCATAAACCCATCATTCTGGTGGGCGGCGCCACAGGAATGATTGGCGACCCTTCGGGAAAGAGTCAGGAGCGAAACCTGCTCAACGACGAAACACTGCGCCATAACCAGGAGTGCATCAAGCAGCAGGTGGCAAAGTTTCTTGATTTTGAAAGCACCGAGCCCAATGCCGCTGAGATGGTGAACAACTATGACTGGATGAAAAACTTTACCTTCCTTGACTTTGCCAGAGAGGTGGGCAAGCATATCACCGTCAACTATATGATGGCAAAGGAGAGTGTGCAGCAGCGCCTCAATGGTACTGCACGCGACGGTCTTTCCTTCACCGAGTTCACCTATCAGTTGTTGCAGGGCTACGACTTCCTTTATCTCTATCAGCACAAGGGCTGCAAGTTGCAGTTGGGTGGAAACGACCAGTGGGGCAACATGACCACCGGTACCGAGTTGATTCGCCGCACCCTGGGCAACGATGTAGAGACCTTTGCGCTCACCTGTCCGCTCATCACCAAGAGCGATGGCAAGAAGTTTGGCAAAACAGAGAGCGGCAATATATGGCTCGATGCCAAGCGCACCAGTCCTTATAAGTTCTATCAGTTCTGGCTCAATGTGAGCGACGACGATGCCGAACGCTACATCAAGATATTCACCAGCTTGGAGAAAGAGGTGATTGACGCCTTGGTGAAGGAGCACAACGAAGACCCTGGACGCCGCGTGTTGCAGAAGCGCCTGGCAGAAGAGGTGACTGTGATGGTGCACTCGCAGGCAGCGCTCGATATGGCTATCGAGGCAAGCAATATCCTCTTTGGCAAATCTACCAAAGACAGTCTGCTGAAGCTTGATGAACAAACCCTGTTGGATATCTTCGAGGGAGTGCCTCAGTACGAGATTCCTATGTCGCAGATCAACCGTCCCGCAGTGGAACTGCTCACTCAGGATGCACCTGTGTTTGCCAGCAAGGGCGAGATGCGCAAGCTGGTGCAGGGTGGTGGCGTGTCTGTCAATAAGGAGAAGCTTGCTGCCTTTGACCGTGAGATTACTGCCGATGACCTTATCGCCGGCAAGTATTTGCTGGTGCAGCGCGGCAAGAAAAACTACTATCTGATAACCGTCAAGGCATAACTTATAGGCAAGTCTTATAGGAATTGTGGTTCAAAAATTTGGAAATTCTACAATTATTTCTTACCTTTGCAACCACAAATAAAGGATTGGACCATGGTGTAATGGTAACACTACAGGTTTTGGTTCTGTCATTATGGGTTC
>CALZNR010000267.1 GCA_945827565.1 uncultured Prevotella sp. | reverse complement strand
ACACTGCATATCGTCGGCAGCGTCAGATGTGTATAAGAGACAGATGCTGAACGGCACATCGGGACTTACTGGAGCCACAGGCAACGATATGACCTTGAAACTGAAGGCACAGCAATATACCATCACCATTCCAGCAGGTATCACCGCCACCAAACTGCGCATCTGCGGATATTCCAACTATACAGGCAAAAACATCTACATCTCTGAATGTGGAGGCACCAAGTATGGCAGCAACGACTATGTGATTGATGCCACCTCTGGTGTGTGGAGCGACATCACCATTCCGCTGAGCAAGCCTGTTAGCAACGGTAAACTTACCGTGACCTTTGCGGGCAACAGTCCTACCGTGAAGTTCTACGTGATAGACGATACTGAAACTGCCGGTATTCAGAGTATTCAGCAAGGAGCAGAGCAGCTGGTGACCGACAACCGTTACTACACCCTGAGCGGACAGCTGTGCACACAGCCAGGCAAAGGTCTGTATATCATCAATGGCAAGAAAGTGCTCATCCGCTAACCAAGCAAAGAACACTACATTTAATCAATAAATCGTATAACCTATGAAGAAAAGCCTTATTCTTTCACTCTGCCTGAGCGGAGCAATGACGGTGATGGCACAGCCACTACCCTATCAGAACCCGAACCTCAGTGCAGAGGAGAGAGCCAACGACTTGGTGTCGAGACTGACATTGGAAGAGAAAGTACAACTGATGATGGACGTTTCGCCTGCCATTCCACGCTTGGGCATCCCCGCTTTTCAGTGGTGGAACGAGGCACTCCACGGCATTGGTCGCAACAGCTTTGCCACCGTATTCCCTATCACCATGGGCATGGCCTCATCGTGGAACGACGGGCTGGTGCAACAGGCATTCACCGCTGTGAGCGATGAAGCACGTGCCAAGAACCAACTGGCAAAGAAAAACGGTGTGATACGCCGCTATCAGGGTCTCTCCTTCTGGACACCCAACATCAATATCTTCCGTGATCCAAGATGGGGACGCGGACAGGAGACCTATGGCGAAGACCCCTATCTGACAACAAAGATGGGACTTGCCGTGGTGCGCGGATTGCAAGGTCCAGACGACAGCAAGTATCGCAAGCTGCTGGCATGTGCCAAGCACTTTGCCGTGCACAGCGGACCAGAGTGGAACCGCCATTCATTCAACATAGAGAATCTGCCCGCACGCGACCTATGGGAAACCTATTTGCCAGCCTTCAAGGCATTGGTGCAAGAGGGAAAGGTGGCAGAGGTAATGTGCGCCTACCAACGCATTGACGGTGATCCCTGTTGCGGAAACACACGCTACGAACAGCAGATACTGCGCAACGAATGGGGATTTGACGGACTGATAGTAAGCGACTGTGGTGCCATCAGCAACTTCTGGCAGAAAGGCAGGCATGAGGTTTCTTCGGATGCAGGCGAAGCCTCTGCACGTGCAGTATTGAGCGGCACTGACGTGGAGTGCGGTTCCAACTACAAGAGCCTGCCCCAAGCCATCCAAGAAGGACAACTCCATGAAGGCGACTTGGATGTGAGCGTGAAGCGACTGCTCAAGGCACGCTTTGAACTGGGCGACTTTGATGACGACAAGTTAGTGTCGTGGACCTCTATACCCGCATCGGTGATAGCTTCCAAGGCACACCGTGACATAGCATACCAACTGGCACAGCAGAGTATCGTGTTGCTGCAGAACAAGAACAACATACTTCCCTTGCGCAAATCAGACGCTGCAAGAATAGTGGTGATGGGTCCCAATGCCAACGACTCGGTGATGATGTGGGGCAACTACAACGGCTTTCCCATCAGTACCACCACTATTCTACAAGGTGTGAGAGAGAAGTTGGGCAACGTGAAGTATATCGACTGCGTGGGCTTTACCGCCAAGCAGGTGCTTCAGAGTGTATTCTCCAAGATGAAGACTGCCGATGGCAAAAACGGTATGCAGATAACCTACTGGAACAATGAGAAGCAGGAGGGCACACCCGCCACTACAGTATGCGCCTCAGAGCCACTGAATCTGAGCAACGGAGGTGCCACCGTGTTTGCTCCCGGAGTGAATCTTGAACACTTCTCGGCAAAGGTAGAGGGCTATTACACTGCCACCGAAGACGAGACCATCACCCTGTCTATCGTTTGCGATGACGAGGCACAGGTGCTTGTGAATGGCAAGACAGCAATCAAGATGCGCAAACACAGCGACAAGTACGACATGAGAAGAAAAGAGGTGGAAATGAAGGCTGGTGACACGATGCACATCGTGATCAACTACACCCAAAAGGCCGACATGGCCACACTCAACTTTGACTTGGGCAAAATGGTGGAACCCACCACTGCGGAAATACTGAAAGAGATAGGCAATGCCGATGTGGTGCTCTTTGTGGGTGGCATCTCGCCCCGCCTGGAAGGTGAGGAGATGAAAGTGGATGCACCAGGATTCAAAGGAGGCGACCGCCTGACCATAGAACTGCCCCAGGTGCAGAGAGACATGGTGGCAATGCTGAAGAAGGCAGGCAAACACGTGGTATTTGTCAACTGCTCGGGAAGTGCTATCGGACTGTTGCCTGAGACACGCAACTGCGATGCCATCCTACAAGCTTGGTATGGCGGTGAGAGCGGTGGAAAAGCGGTGGCAGACGTGCTGTTTGGCGACTACAATCCCAGTGGCAAACTGCCCATCACATTCTACAAGAGCGATGCCGATCTGCCCGACTTTGAGGATTACCGCATGGCAAACCGCACCTACCGCTACTTTAAGGGAGAACCCCTCTTTGCCTTTGGTCACGGACTGAGCTACACCACCTTTACCTACGGCAAGCCCGTGTATAAGAAAGGGAAGCTGACACTCACCGTAAGCAACAGCGGAAAACGAGATGGTGACGAGGTGGTTCAGGTATATCTGCGCAGGCAAGGCGACACAGAAGGACCTATCAAGACCCTGCGTGCCTATAAGCGCATCTCACTGAAAGCAGGAGCCAGCGAGCAAGTGGAAATAGACCTGCCTAAGACATCTTTTGAATGGTGGGACAGCAAGACCAACACCATGCGTGTGTTGAAAGGTAAATATGACGTGATGGTAGGAAACCACACCATCACCGTGAAAATCTAAAGCTGCAAGCATCATTC
>CALZNR010000266.1 GCA_945827565.1 uncultured Prevotella sp. | reverse complement strand
TGTCTCGTGGGCTCGGAGATGTGTATAAGAGACAGTTGATGCTCTTCTGCTGATTACAATAAGAGGGGTTGAAGGTGCGGTTGTCGCAGAATATACATCCCCCATGCGATAGTGTGCCATCCCTGTTGGGACAAGAAAATCCTGCATCTACAGATATCTTCTGCACTTTATAGGGAAACTGCGAGCGCAGCCAGTTGCCGTAATCATTAAAGGGTAGTGACATTCGTTGTGGGTGGGCTATATATATTAAACGAAACCCTGATGTAACGTTGTTTATTCGCAGGCTTATCCTCTCTTTCGCAGGGCAGAGAGCAGTTCACTGTTTTCTGTTCGTGTGCCAATGGTGATGCGCAGGCAGTTGTGACACAGGGTGATCTTGGTGCGGTTTCTCACAATGATGCCCTCATCCACCAGATAGTCGTAGGTGGCTTGTGCGTCTTTCATCTTGGCGAGAAAGAAATTGGCATCTGACGGATATACCTCTTCGCAGTCGGGCAGCAGTTGGAATGCCTCCATCAACTTGCTCCGTTCCTGCAGCAGTATCTTCACCCATTTATCCACCTCGAAGGGGTCGCTCAGTGCCTTGATGGCCTGTTGCTGCGTCAGCTCATTCACATTATAAGGATATTTCACCTTGTTGAACAGTGCAATAATCTCTACTGAGGCAAATGCCATGCCCATTCTGATGGCGGCACATCCCCATGCCTTGCTCATGGTGTTCAGCACTATCAGGTTGGGATATTTCAGAATATCCTTTCTGAAGGGTTGTTGCTTGGAAAAATCGCTATATGCCTCATCCACAATCACCAGTCCTTGAAACTGTTCAATGATTTTTTGCATCTCTTCCCTGTTCAGGTTATTTCCCGTGGGGTTGTTGGGCGAGCAGAGCCAAATCAGTTTGGTATGCTCGTCGCATGCAGCCAATATCTTCTTTGCCTGAATGTCAAAGTGGTTGTCCAATGTCACAGTGCGATATTCCACATCATTGATGTCGGCACATACTTTATACATACCGTAGGTGGGTGCTATTGCCACCACATTATCCACTCCCGGTGTGGTAAAGCATCGGTAGGGCAGGTCAATGGCTTCATCGCTGCCATTGCCCAAAAAGATGTTTTCTGCAGGTACTCCCTTGATGCGCGACACCAGTTTCTTTACCTCTTGTTGAAGTGGGTCGGGGTATCTGTTGAATGGTGTATTGTATGGATTCTCGTTGGCGTCTAAGAATACCTTTGCCACCTTGCCGCTGTATTCATTTCTTGCACTGCTGTATGCAGCCAGATTCCATATATTGGGGCGTGTCAGTTCTTTCAGTGGTTTCATCATTTCTGTATTTCTTTTATTCTTACGCTCATAGCCCTTTGGTGAGCAGTGAGCGACTCTGCTGCTGCCATCTCTTCCACGGCAGCACCAATGTGCTTGATACCTTCTTCTGTAAGGTGCTGAAATGTTATCTTGCGGCAGTAGCTGTCCAGATTCACGCCACTGTAGGCTGTGGCATAGCCGTGGGTGGGCAGGGTGTGGTTGGTGCCGCTGGCATAGTCTCCTGCACTTTCGCAGGCATACTTACCCAAGAACACGCTTCCAGCGTTGGTTACTTGCTCTGCCAACTGCTCGTAGTCGCTGGTCTGTATAATCAGGTGTTCTGGGGCATACACGTTCGACAGAGCAATGGCTTCTGATGTATTCTTCACCACGATGAGTTTACTGTTGTCCAGCGATTTTTGTGCCATCTCTTTTCTGGGCAACTGTTGTAGTTGTTCGTCCAGCTGTTGTTGCACTTGCTGCAGCATATCCTCGCTGGTGGTGATAAAGAACACCTGAGAGTCGATACCGTGCTCTGCCTGCGACAAAAGGTCGGCTGCTACAAAGGCTGCATTGGCCGTATGGTCTGCCACAACGCACACCTCTGATGGGCCTGCGGGCATGTCGATAGCCACATCGTGCAGACTTACCTGTTGTTTGGCTGCCATTACGTATTGGTTGCCTGGTCCGAATATTTTATACACCTTGGGTATTGTCTCTGTACCGTAGGCCATGGCACCGATGGCCTGTACCCCTCCAGCCTTGAATATCTTGTTCACTCCAGCCACCTTGGCAGCATAGAGTATGGCAGGGTTCACCGAGCCATCGGCGGCGGGTGGCGTGCACAGCACTATTTCCTTGCATCCTGCAATCTTTGCCGGTGTGGCAAGCATCAGTACGGTGCTGAACAGCGGTGCCGTACCTCCAGGGATATACAATCCCACCTTTTCTATTGCCACGCTTTTCTGCCAGCAGGTCACTCCAGGTTGTGTTTCAATCTGTTTTCCTTCAAAACATTGTGATTCGTGGAAGACCTTGATGTTGTGATGGGCAAGGCAAATGGCTTTTTTCAGTGATTCACTCAGCAACTGTTCTGACTTGTCTATCTCCTGTTGGCTCACTGCTATGGTGCTCAGCGAGGCGTGGTCAAATTTCAGTTCATAGTCTTTCACTGCCTCGTCACCTCGTTTCTTCACATCTTCCAGCACGGTGCTCACCGTGGCATTCAGACATGAAACATCCAGGTGTGGCCTTTCCACCAGCGATTGCCACTGGTCTTGAGCGGGGTACTTGTATATCTGCATGTGTTTAGGTGGTGGCTTTCCATTCCCACCGCATTATATATTAAACTTTTTGGTCAATGTGTAGCATCTGTTTGGCTGTAAGTAGGGATATAGTCTCCCACTCCTTACAGAATCATCTTTTCAATAGGAGTTACCAGAATGCCCTGTGCTCCCAATTCTTTCAGTTTGCCGATGATTTCCCAGAAGCGTTTCTGATCAAGTACTGTATGCACAGAGCACCAATCCTCGTCTGCCAAAGGAATGATGGTAGGGCTCTTCAGTCCGGGGAGCACATCCACTATCTCCTGCAGTTTTGCTTTGGGGGCATTCATCCGCACATATTTCTTGTCTTCGGCATTGCGCACGGCTTCAAAGCGGAACAGCATCTCCTGCAGAGTCTTCTTTTTGGATTCGTCCATGTTCTTATTGCCTATCAGCAATGCTTCGCTGTGCATCACCACCTCTACTTCTCGCAGGTTGTTGCTCACCAATGTAGAGCCTGTCTCTTATACACATCTGACGCTGCCGACGATATGCAGTGTGT
>CALZNR010000265.1 GCA_945827565.1 uncultured Prevotella sp. | reverse complement strand
ATTTCTGCCTGTCTCGTGGGCTCGGAGATGTGTATAAGAGACAGCTTTTGATGCTGCGGCACAGAGCGGCACCTATAACCACGTGCGCATAGAAGCTCCTTACACCAACCTTACCAAGGGCGAAATTGTGCGCAAAGGTGTTTTGTTGGGGATAAATTACGCCGAAACATGGTCGTGCTACAAGGGTGGAGAGAAACCTTGTGGGCGGTGTGGTACCTGTGTAGAGCGCAGGGAGGCGTTGGCAGAAGCAGGCATAACAGATACTACGGTATGTCAGTAAATGACTGTAGAAGGGGTAAGCGTGCCCTGAAGATGTAGGCTTGAAAAAAATACTAACAAATATTTGATTTATGAGAAAATCTTTACATTGTTTAATGTTTACGCTGTTGCTGGCTTTGGGATTCTCTTCTCATGCCACGGCAGAAACCATCGTTTATGGTTGTGGTTCCGGAGCCCTCAACTGGAACATGGTATCTTTCGACCTGGATGCCCTCAATACAGAATCCGAGGTGAGTCCCATCACTCTTTTCTCTATGCCCGAAGTAGAGGCAGAGGTGCTTTGTGGAGCGTCTGTAGGCAGAAAGTATTTTGCCTATCATTTGGATGAGAATACAGGAGCAATGCTCTTCACCTCAATGAATTTTACCACGGGAAAGGTGGTGAATGTATGCTCGTATGGCAATGTGGAATGGACCATGCGTGATTTGGAGTATGATGCTGCCACAGGCAAACTTTACGGTGTGATGTTCGTGAAGCAGTTTGATGAAGAAGGCAAAATGAAGAAGATAGCGCAATTGGTAGAAATCAATCCCGCCAATGGCGAACTTACTTCGTTGGCATTGTATGAGGGGGTAACTCCTTTAGGCTTGGCTCTTAATCCTACGGGTGGCTTCTACTTGGTGGCAGAGAAGATATCTTCCAGCTTCAAGTATGTCCCTGTGGTCTATAGCATTGCCAATGATGAGACGCTCACCATTTCTCAGTTGTTTATGGATGATGCGATTTCTTACAAAGGCAATTCATCTCATACCTGCTTCATGTATGGAGGTGCCCTCTATTTCTTCAGTGGCGGACAATGTCTTACCTTTGACATTACAGCCCAAAAGGGTACATTGAAGGGTAGTTTGTCGGGTTCTTTTGCTGGGCTCTCCTTCGAGGCATCTACCGAAGATGGCACACCCGCAGGAACTAAAGCAACTGACAATCGTGTGCTGGTGAGCAAAACCTATTATGGTGATGCCATGGGCATGGCTCCTCTGACACAGGATATGACCCGCAAGGAGTACTACTACAATACTGACGGCAAGTTGCAGATGATGGTGGAACGCGGTCGTACTTACAACACCGATGATAAGGGAAACATCACAGGTTATGGTGACTATGATGAAACTGCCTATACCATCAACAGCTTTGATGAGAATGGCAATATGACAAGTGCTTCAAAGTACCAGTATGGCTTGTATGATTTTGGTGAGATGGGAAAAAGGTTCAATTACAAGAACACCTATTCCTACGATCTCAATGGTAACATGGTAGAGAAAGTGGAGTCGGGCTATCGCACGGTTTACGAATATGCAGATGGTAATCTCATCAAAGAGACAATCTATTCTGCAACTGACGATTTGATTCAGCAGTTGGAATATAGCAACTTTACTGAGAACAACCAACCCCAAAAGGTTGTTTCTTCGTCACCCAATCATCTTGAATGGACTAGTTATATTTACACTGAGACACGTACCTATAGCGATGAAGGAGTTCTTGTAAAGGCACAGCGCAAAGATGGACAGAATAATCTGTTGCAGGAGGAGACCTGGAATTATGAGGAGGGCTTCCTGAAAGACTATATCAGAGCCTATGCCTTTGATGGTGCCGGCAAAATGGTGGCAGCCTTCAAAACTTCGTATGCCGTGGTGGATGGAAATCCCAATGTGGTGGAGCAGGTGGATTCTACCTATTCCAGTGGCAAGTGGGGAATGGAAGCAGGTTCTAAGTGCGTGTGTGAATATCAGGATTTTTCTGACAAGAAGGCAGGTTGCCATATCGCAGAGTTTGTGGTAATGTCCTCTCAAAACATGAAAAACACTGCCGTACTCCAGTTCTCTGTACCCGATATGGCATATGCTGATGATTGCATGATACGAGTGCTGCGTAACGGCAAGGAGGTGGCAGTGGCAAATGCTGCTGACCTGTTGGCACAAGGAGAAGATGGCGGTTTTGGATTGCCATTGTTGCAATACACTGACGCTGAACTCGTGAATGGTGACTATGTATATATGGTACAGGTGTGTGGCGTGAACTATGATGCAGAAAATAATGCAATCCCTGTGGGCTATTATGTGAGCAATAGTGCCGCAATCACCTTTGATCTGACTCTGCCCAAAGCAAGCAATGTGAGTGTGATAAGTGCACGTAAGTCAGGCTCCGATTATTTTGGTACTGTGGCATGGGAGAACGGTGCCAATATGGAGGACTATGGATTTATCAGCAATGACCTCTATTTTGACATCAATCAGCTTGCAGAGGCCACAACTACTGATGCCAACATCACGGCATTGGAAAGTGAATTCTATTACACTTCACACAAGGTGTATATCCTTTCACGCTACAAATATGGCAAGGTATGTTCAGACACCATCACCGTAACACGCACCAATTTAAGGGATATTATTGCTGGTATAGAAGCAGTGGATGCCAATGGGCAATCTATACATTTCGATGGCAAGAATCTTATGCTCCAGTCTGGTGCCAATGTGCGTGTATATACTGGTAATGGAGTTCTTGCCACCCGTCAGCGCAATGCCACCCACGTAGATATGAGTTCCCTTTCTTCGGGTGTATATGTGGTGAGTGTAGAGCGCAATGGAATTACGTCTGTATTCAAATTAAAAGTTCAATAATTAAACTAACTTACTATGAAAATGAAGAGACTTGCAGGTTTGACGGTTGCACTCCTTATGGTGCTCTGCACCTATGGTGCCAACAAACCAGTGTTGCTTACCACTCCTGCTGAATATCAGTTGATGAATGTATCGCCCAATGGCAAGTGGGCATGTGGCGTTTATGTGGATTATAACGACCAGGTACGAGGCTTTTTGTGGAATTTGCAGAGTGGCACTTTCACCTTGTTGAGCACTCTCACTGAGTCTGAGG
>CALZNR010000264.1 GCA_945827565.1 uncultured Prevotella sp. | reverse complement strand
TCAAAAGCACGTATAAACTCCGGACGTCAGTCGGGATAGATGGCATGGTCACCAGCATGATTTGCGATAAATACGCTTTGCAGTCCTCTACTCTCTGCCAGGCCCACTGCCACAGACAGCATGATAGCATTACGAAAGGGCACCACTGTTGACTTCATATTCTCTGCAGCATAATGTCCCTCTGGTATTTCTTCTCCACCTTGTAGTAGGGAACTCTGGAAGTATTGTTGCATAAAGTCAAGAGGAATGACAACATGCTCTATACCCAGTCGCTGGCAATGCAACTGCGCAAAGGGTATTTCCTTGGCATTGTGTTTACTGCCATAATCATAGGTCACAGCCACCGCAATCCGTTCACGGTACTCATAAAGCATCGTGGTGCTGTCCACCCCACCACTCAAAACGATAACGGCATCCCTCATTTGGCAGCAATCATTTCAATCTCCACCATCGCTCCCTTTGGCAAATCTCGCACAGCAAAGGCAGAACGTGCAGGATAAGGTTTACGGAAGAATTCGGCATACACCTCGTTCATTGCGGCAAAGTCTGCAATATCAGCCAACAACACGGTAGTCTTCACTACATTTGCCATACTCACGCCTGCCTCTGAAAGGATAGACTGAGCATTAAGCAAAGAGCGACGGGTTTGCTCCTTGATGCCACCCTCGGGGAAAGTACCTGTGGCTGGATCAATGGGCAACTGCCCTGAAACAAAGATAAAATTGTTAACCTGAATAGCCTGACTGTAAGGACCAATGGCTGCAGGTGCGCCAGTAGCTTTGATTTCGTTCATTTTTCAATCTTGTTTTGTTACTTTTACAATACTTGTACCTATCTCAAATTTCAGACAGCAAGGCGTGACATGCTTTGAATTTCTTCACATTATTATAATCGCACGCCTGTAGTCCGTTGCAAAAGTACTCATTTTTTCCGACAATGACAGGCGAGAGTGGCATTATTTGCATTTTTTATCACACAAATGACATCTCAGCATTACACTATGCTACAAAATAAAGAAAAAAAAGAAAAAAAAAGAGGCAGGCTGTCGTGACATCGGCTTTTTTTTATACCTTTGCAACACTTAATCATGGTGCGTGGCAGTCAACAGTTTACGCACCGCAAACATAACAAAAGTACAATTATGACAATCAACGAATTCAACTTCTCTGGTAAAAAGGCTATTGTTCGCGTGGACTTCAACGTGCCACTCGATGAAAACGGTAACATCACAGACGACACCCGTATCCGCGGCGCTCTCCCCACTTTGAAGAAAGTGCTGACTGATGGTGGTGCGCTGATTATCATGTCTCACATGGGCAAGCCCAAAGGCAAGGTAAACCCCAAGTTCTCGCTCGGACAGATTGTTGACGCTGTAAGTGCTGCATTGGACACCAAGGTTCAGTTTGCCCCCGATTGCGCCAAAGCACAGGAGGCTGCTGCCAACCTGAAGGCTGGCGAGGTGCTACTGCTGGAAAACCTTCGCTTCTATCCCGAAGAAGAAGGCAAGCCCGTTGGAATTGACAAGGAAGATCCCTCATACGATGATGCCAAGAAGGCCATGAAGGCAAGTCAGAAGGAATTTGCCAAAACCTTGGCTTCATACGCTGACTGCTATATCATGGATGCCTTTGGCACCGCACACCGCAAGCACGCTTCTACTGCTGTTATTGCCGACTATTTTGACGCAGACCACAAGATGCTGGGCTATCTGATGGAGAAAGAGGTGCAGGCTGTGGATAATATTCTGAGCAACATCAAACGCCCGTTCACAGCCATCATGGGTGGTTCAAAGGTTTCAACCAAGATTGGTATCATTGAAAACCTGCTGGGCAAAGTTGATAATCTGATTCTCTGCGGTGGAATGACCTACACCTTTGCCAAAGCACAGGGAGGCAATGTTGGTAACTCTATCTGCGAGAACGACAAACTGGACATTGCCCTTGATGTTATCAAGAAAGCAAAGGAGAACGGCGTGAATTTGGTATTGGGCGTAGATTGTGTGGCTGGTGACGCTTTTGACAACAACTGCAACACTCAGATCTGCAACGCCAACAATATCCCCGAAGGATGGGAAGGACTGGATGCAGGTCCTGAAACACGCAAGATGTTTGCCGCTGCCATAGAGGACGCTAAGACAATTCTGTGGAACGGTCCTGCGGGCGTGTTTGAATTTGACAACTTTGTTGGTGGTTCCAAAGCAATTGCAGATGCCATTGCAAAAGCTACAGCCAACGGTGCTTTCTCGCTCATTGGAGGTGGAGACTCTGTGGCATGTATCAACAAGTTCGGAATGGCAGACCAAGTGAGCTACATCTCCACTGGAGGTGGTGCACTGCTGGAAGCTATCGAGGGAAAAGTACTTCCCGGAGTAGCTGCCATCAAAGGTGAATAAAGAACAGACAATCCATACACTAAGGCTCTACTCCCACTCATTCAAGATTGGGGGTGGAGCTTTTTCTTGACGATGCAAACAACCATGAACAAATTGTTGATCTCACTCTTATCCTCTGCCATGCTCCTCATGTCGTGTGACTGGAGTTTTACAGGAAAGAAGAACATTACAACAGACTCCATACAATATAGCAACCGAACAAAGGCTTTTGAAATGATCATCAGAGCTGATTATCCCACCAGGGGAGATAGGACGCTGATAGACTCTGTCAGGCAGTTTATCAACAAGGCACTTGGGGGAACATTTCAAGGCGATTTGAGTCAAGGAGATTCTCTGCTGGCTTTCTATGCCCACCAATGGGAAAAAGAAATGAGACAAATGTACAACGAAATAGCGGAGGCAAGAGGAAATGACCAAGATATGGCCCCCATGTATCACAGCGTAACCATCAAGCAAGAATACAACACACCACTGTACATTACTTACATCATCAATACCGAAACATATTCTGGTGGAGCACATGGTATGCACGAAAGTAAAGGAGTGACATTCCAAAAAGAAGACGGACATGTTTTTTGTAACGATATCTTAATAAAGAACAGAGACAAGGAGTTTAACAATTTGATAAGAGACGGACTTTTTCGCTATTTTTCGGAACAAGATATGCCACTCTCTTCTGACATAGAACTTTCAACGGCTCTGCAGGTAGATGACATACACAATATTCCGCTGTCTCTTATACACATCTGACGCTGCCGACGATATGCAGTGTGTA
>CALZNR010000263.1 GCA_945827565.1 uncultured Prevotella sp. | reverse complement strand
TACACACTGCATATCGTCGGCAGCGTCAGATGTGTATAAGAGACAGGCAAAGGATGGAGAAAAAGGAAAATGCGCACTGTTACGTTTGTCGTGCCGGGACCACTCGTGTGAAGAGATAAAAGCACTGCTGAAGAAGTTGCCGGGCACAAAGATGTTGATATTAGAAGACGTGGCGGGGGGAGGCGCTGCAAGGGCGTGTTACCAAGCGTTGTTGGCTATGGAGGAGATCAGCATCACGTTCAACCTGCAATCCTTCGCCCTTTGTTTCCTTACTCCCGGCAGATATAAGCAAACCTATTTCGTTTATTTTTAGGAAAGACAAGTGTTTGCAGGTGCAAGTTGCAACATCCAGTTTGAATGATTGTATTTAATTCTGAAATCAGATATGAAGATAACCAAGGTATATACCCGAAGAGGCGACCAAGGAGAAACTGACTTGGTGGGTGGACAGAGAGAAAGCAAGGCCTCTCTGCGCATAGAGGCGTATGGCACTGTGGATGAACTGAACAGTCATGTGGGGTTGCTCACTGCCATGCTACGAGAGAAAGGTGATGATACCACCATTGCCGAAGAGCTGGAGCGCATACAGAATTGCCTGTTCAATGTAGGTACCTATCTCGCCACCGACACCACTTGCACTCCTCTTTATCCTTCTGCCATGTTACCCGAGGGAGAGGTGCAGTGGTTAGAAGTAAGAATTGACGACATGCAGCATCATTTGCCCCCATTGCCTGGCTTTGTGTTGCCCGGAAGTTGTGTGCTTTCTGCCCAAGCCCATGTATGCCGAACGGTGTGCAGAAGGGCGGAGCGAACGGTGGTAAGACTGATGGAGCACACCGATGTGTCAGATGAAATGCTGTCGTATTTGAATAGATTGTCAGATTATCTTTTTGTGATGTCCAGAAAAATGACCTTTGTTGAGGGCAAGGAGGAAAAAATATGGCATAACACTTGCAAATAAGGATAAAATGATTACTTTTGCGCTTGATTTATACGAACATCTAAAATTATAACTCTTATGTATTGGACACTTGAATTGGCATCCAAACTCGAGGATGCTCCCTGGCCCGCCACCAAGGACGAGTTGATTGACTATGCTATCCGTTCTGGCGCACCCCTCGAAGTACTTGAGAATCTCCAGGAGATTGAGGACGAGGGTGATGTGTATGAGAGCATAGAAGATATATGGCCTGATTATCCCACCAAGGAAGACTTCTTGTTCAACGAGGATGAGTATTAAAAATAAGCGAAGTAGCATTCAGGCGACTTCGCTTATTTCTTATTTGATAACGTCCAAAGTGCGTTTCCTTTTATCAAGTAAAGTATAATAATCAACCTTCATCTTCTCTGGCAGAAATGATTGGCTGATGAGTTCTTTCCATTTGGGAAGGTGTGTTTTCATTTGTTCTATCATCTTCTCTGATCTAGAAACAGAAATACCGCTTTCGACGAAAGCTGTCATGAAAGTATTGAGCCTGTTTCATACTATATCAGTTTTTACAGGTCCCAGATATTCTCCGAACAAGGCAAGAACATCATTTACCTTATCCATTCTCAGAGTCTGCTTACCTTGTTCTAGATCCCTTACAAACCTGAGACCCACACCAGCCCTCTCAGCTAACTCTACCTGAGTAAGACCGTTTTTCTTCCGTTTTTGTTTAATGTGTTCCGATAAACTCATAAAGATTATTATACCTAAACGGGTACAAATATACATGATTATTGTGAATAATATACCAATTCGGGTATAAAAAATTGGTGTCATTACAGGTGAAAATGGTTCTGGCAGCGAGGCAAATAAATCTATTTGTCTCGCTGATGTGGTATAATTCTCAGAGGTTTTGTGAAATGATGTTACAATAAAAAGGCAGAAAGTGCGTTTTTAAGGATGTGCGATACTATGTTTTGACGATATTGGCAGTATGGATGCTGGTGCCCATTAAGTTGCAGGCACAGTATGACCCGTCTTTTGCCCATTATTGGGCGATGGAGCCATCTTATAATCCTGCTGCAGTGGGAAAACAGGAGAAGATAAATGTGGCTGCCGCTTATAACATGACGCTCACGGGATTTGAGAATAATCCACGCACCATGTATGCAGGAGCCGACCTGCCTTTCTTCTTCCTGAACCAGTATCACGGTGCGGGAGTGCAGTTTGTTAACGATGAAATCGGTCTTTTTTCGCACAAGACCTTTGCTCTGCAGTACGCACTCCGCCTGAAATTGTTTGGTGGTTACCTCTCTACTGGTGTGCATCTCGGTATGCTGAGCGAGTCGTTTGACGGCAGCAAGGTAGATGTAGAAACTCCCGACGACCCAGCCTTTCCCAAGTCGCAGGCCACAGGTTCGGCATTTGATATTGGTGTGGGACTTTACTATCAGCACCGCAACTGGTATGCGGCACTTTCAGCCAAGCATCTCAATGCCCCTACTATGGAGATAGGTGAGCGGCAGAGTTTCAAGGTTGATATGGCGTATTATTTCACCGGAGGATACAATATAAAATTGAGAACTCCGTTTTTAACAATACATCCCTCTCTCTTTGCACGAACTGATGGAGTGACGTATCGTGTGGATGTATCGGGCAGGGTGATGTATTCCCACGAAAAACGGGTGATGTATGCAGGTATTTCGTACAGTCCTACCAATTCTGTGACGGTGCTCCTTGGAGGAGACTTTCATGGAGTGCGCCTGGGCTACAGTTACGAGATATACACCTCTGCCATCAGTTTTGGCAATGGCAGTCACGAGATCTTCATTGGTTATCAAACCGACATGAATCTTAAGAAAAAGGGAAGAAACAAACATAAGAGCGTGCGCCTGTTGTAGCAAATGGTGCGAACGGGCTTTCAAAACATAAAGAATATAAAAAGAGGTGCGGCTGGGCGGATGGTCGGCTGCAAGAATAAAAGGAACAAAAGAACAGCAATATGAGAAAGAGTGTGAACATCCTATGTGCGCTTGTGGTGCTGGTGCTTACTGGATGCTTTGGCGGAAAATCAGCCACTGCCACCGGGGGAGAGGTTACCGGAGTGGGAGGCAGAGCCTTCAGCGAGCCTACGCCATATGGAATGACCCTTATCAAGCGTGGACATCTGAGGATGGGTATTGAGAAACAAGAC
Source organism: uncultured Prevotella sp. (assembly GCA_945827565.1). Taxonomy (GTDB): domain Bacteria; phylum Bacteroidota; class Bacteroidia; order Bacteroidales; family Bacteroidaceae; genus Prevotella. The sequence continues at coordinate 46 of CALZNR010000263.1, read as the reverse complement.
AGCTGTCTCTTATACACATCTCCGAGCCCACGAGACAGGCAGAAAT
>CALZNR010000262.1 GCA_945827565.1 uncultured Prevotella sp. | reverse complement strand
AATTGCATAAATATGCAGTTTAACATTTAAGACGTGAAAACAGCATTATTTTAACATATATTCTATTTTAAAATGCTGACATTCCACGATTTTTTTGACGACAACAGGGACAATTAAAAACAACTTTTTGGTTTGGTGTATTGTTGAGGGAGGGTTCAACAGATGAGCACCTTAAAAAATGTGATAAAATGAATAAAAATGGTTAGGCAGAGGCATTTATTTGCGAATTAAAAAGAATAATGCTACCTTTGCATGTAGTAGGCAGCACCACCATTGTACTGAACCTGCTGCACCTGACAACAGAATAACAAACAAACAAACCTTAAAGTTATATGAAAACAAAACTGATTGCCCTGGCTCTGCTCATTGCCACACTGCCAGCAGTAGGAAAGAAGAAAGTAAAAACAGAATTGTTTCCCGATGGCACACCCATTCCAGCATGGTTTAGCGACACCACCAAGGTGAGCCAAGAGATGCTGGGCAAGAGATATGTGATTACAGAATACGGTGTGAGCACCGACTCTACCGTGGTGCAGACAGAACGCATCCAAGCCGTCATCAACAAAGCATCGCAAGAGGGAGGCGGCGTGGTAGTGGTGCCCAAAGGGGTATTCCTGTCGGGCTCGCTATTCTTTAAACAGGGTGTGAACCTGCTGGTTGAAGAGGGAGGTATGCTCAAGGGAAGCGACCGCATCCGTGACTTCAAACTGGTGGAGACGCGCATGGAAGGACAAACACTGAAGTATTTTGCCGCCCTGGTCAATGCCGATGACACTGATGGCTTTACCATCGCCGGCAAGGGCACCATCAACGGCAACGGATACAACTACTGGGAAGAGTTCTGGATTCGCAGACAGTATAACCGTCAGTGTACCAACCTGGAGGCAATGCGCCCCAGACTGGTGTATATATCCAACAGCAAAAACGTGACAGTGCAAGACGTGAAGCTGATGAACAGCCCCTTCTGGACCAACCACCTCTATAAATGCGAGTACGTGCGCTATCTGGGTTGCCACATCTTTGCACCTACCAGTGGTGTAAAGGCACCAAGTAGCGATGCCATCGACATTGACGTGTGCAACAACGTACTAATACACGGCTGCTACATGAGCGTGAACGATGACGCCGTGGTGCTCAAGGGCGGCAAGGGCACATGGGCAGACCAAGACCCCAACAACGGTGCCAACAACAACATCATCATACAGCACTGCACCTACGGGAAAGTGCACGGATGCCTCACACTGGGCAGCGAATCACTGCACGACCGCAACGTGGTGCTGCGCCACTGCACCTTCTCGCAAGCCAACAGAGTGCTGTGGCTGAAGATGCGTCCAGACACTCCACAGCACTATGAGTATGTGACCATAGAGGATGTGAGCGGCGACTGCAACAGCTTCCTGGTGGTGCGCCCCTGGACACAGTTCTTCAAACCCGAGAAGAGAGACGACATGCCCCTATCTACCTGCAACAACATCACCATACGCAATGCAAAGATAAAGAGCAAGAATTTCTTTGATGTGGGCAAGTCAGACAAGTATCATCTCACTGACTTTACCTTTGAAAACTGTGAGGTGAACGACGTAAAGAACGCCTTCGACAAGAACTTGATAGACAACTGCACCACCAAGCGCCTCATCATCAACGGCGACAGTTTCTAACCCCCTGACACACACATATCCTCACTTGTTCAACAACACTCAATAGCGCATCATCATGGAAAAATTCAAGGCACTGATGGCCTACCTGCGCAAGCACACCATCGTGAAGTATTCGCTGGTCACAGTGATTGGCATCCTCATCGTGGGCATCTTCGATGAAAACAGCGTTTGGAACCACATGCTCAAAAAACAGAAGATAGAGGAACTGGAGGAGGAAATCAGTGTATATAAGAAACTGAACGAGAACAATCTGCGCCAGTTGAAACAGTTAAAGACAGACGTAAAAGCAGTGGAGCGCATTGCCCGCGAGCGCTACTTTATGAAGGCCGACGACGAAGACATCTTTGTGCTGAACGAAGGCCCCCAATCATCAGAAAAAAGCAGTAATGAGAACACTGAACAAAACTGAAAACATTATATTCATCATAGGCGCACTGCTCATGGTTGTGGGCAGTGCCGCCAATCTTTTCTTTGCCCCATGGGCACCCTATCTGTTTGCCGTAGGAGTATTGTCATTCACCTTGATGCAGTTCAAACAGAAGTATGAAGGCAACAACTTTGTCATCAGGCGTTTGCGAAGGATGCAACTACTGAGCGATGCACTCTTTCTCATCGCAGCCCTCTTCCTGTTTCTCGATCACGTAAGGATCTTTCCCATCAACTATCTGCTCTTCATCCGCTATGTGCACAACAACTGGGTGATGCTGGTGCTCATCGGTGCCATTCTGCAACTCTACTCTGCCCACAGGATAGGCAGTGAACTGAAAAAGGAACAAAAGTGAGCAGCAGATATAAAAAAATCTATAAAATACTCGCTATTGTTTTAAATTCATTGAATTTTTTTCCTCACCTCATGGGAACCTCGTACTTTTGCCAACGTTTATAGATGAAAAATAAAACACGTATGAATAAACTCATCACCATATTGTGTGCAGTATTGGCGTTGTGCTGCTCTTGCGCAGAGACATTCAATGTACAGGGCATCTCTTCCCTATCCCGACTGGACGGCAACAAACTTTATCTGAAGGCCATCAAAGACAATGAACTGACAAGCATAGACTCGTGTGACGTGCTGCACGGCCAGTTCTCCTTCACGGGAACACTGGACACGGTGCGCATGGCCAACCTGTTTATGGACGAACAGAGCGTGCTGCCCGGGGTGCTGGAGAGCGGTGTCATCAACATCCAGCTCGACAAGGCCAAACAAGTGGTAAGCGGCACCCCGCTGAACGAAAAACTCTATGCCTTTCTGGACAAGCACAGACAACTGGACAACAGGATGAACGAGCTGAACCACAGACAAAGCCAGATGATGCTCGACGGCATTGACGAAGATACCATCCAGGCACGACTGTCGGCAGAGGCAGAGCAGATTATCAAAGAGGAAGACCGCCTGGTGACCGACTTTATCGTCAACAACTTCGACAACGTGCTTGGACCGGGAGTGTTTATGATGATTACCAGCGCCTTCCAATATCCCGTGCTCACTCCACAGATAGAGGATATTATGAGCAAGG
>CALZNR010000261.1 GCA_945827565.1 uncultured Prevotella sp. | reverse complement strand
ACACTGCATATCGTCGGCAGCGTCAGATGTGTATAAGAGACAGATATTATATGTGCAGATTCAGATGGGGCGTTGCCGTTTGATTTTTGCTTGCAATATGGTCTGCTGTTTATTTGATGCTCACTGTGACGGGAGACTCCAATTCCTTTTTCCATCCATCTAAGTAGGCAAACCACTCCTTGGCAGAATGGAATCCCCAGGTCTCGTTGTCAGAACAGAAGGTGATGTGATAGGTAAATTGGCGATTGATGTTGCCCACCACAAACGGATAGTTGTCTTTGTTGGCGGTCAACTCCTTCACCACATTCTTCTGCGGAATATAGATGCCAAGTCCTACCGTCTCACGTTTATGCCCTGCTGAGTCTTTCTCTGATACAGGCCAGTCGGTGCCCCAGCATCCGCGGAGACCCTTGCCGTTACTGTGTTCCACAGAGTTCTTTACATTGATAATACCAGTGGAAAAGTTGTGAGAGGTCACGGGCTTGTTGAATGAAATACTCACTTCGCAATCGCGCTTGCCTGCATAAAGGGTGTAGCGTGTGTTCATGCTGATGCGTTCTTTTGTGGTGGGGCAGGGGGCTTTCCATCCATCGTCTATCACTTCCACAATAGTGCGCAATGGCCCTCTTGCCACCAGTTTCAGTGTGCGGTGCTCCACATCGGTAAGCATTTGTGGTGCATTGCCATCCCAGCCTCTCAAAGTGCCCAGTCCAAAGGTCTGACCCACCCATAGCACATCGTCGCCGTATCCTTGGGCTTTCTGCTCTTTGTCTGGGTAGAATTGCGTGTGCTTCAGTTCCAGTCCTTGCTTGTATTTTCCATATATATCTACGGTCTGTCGGTGGTCAAAGTAGATGCGGTATGCCACCATCTCGTTTTCAAATGCAGGTCCGTGGTGGTGCAGCATCCAATAAGGATTGGTTCCATTATCCACTGTGAGACTGCTGATGTAAAGGTCGTGCTTGTTGCTGCTCTTCACCTTCTTGTTGGATATCAGCATTTCGGCATATACTTTGGCTGGATATTCCTTGGGAGCACCTTCTTTGCTCAGATTTACCACGAAAGTCTTTTCTTCCTTTTTCTTCAGACTGGTGATAAAGCACAGTTCATCATAGGTGCCATCGCCGTCCAGATCGTCCAATTGACAGGCTGTTTCCACACCGTTGAGAGTCACCAATGCGCTCTTTACAGGGGTGGTTTGGGTTTTTAGGTCAATGACCACAGGTACTGCATCTCTGTTGGTTGTCGCATTGTTTTTTACACTTACGTTGAGCGTTTGTTGTGCCATGCTGTTCATTGAGGCAAGCAGCAAGGCAAGGCATAAGCAGTTTTTTCTTGTCATGTTGTATGTTTTTTTGTTTGTATTCCTATTTCTGCAAGATGTTGTAAACGGGAATGTGGGTAGCCTCTTCTCTGTTTGTGAGGCATGGCACATCCACTGCAAAGTTAGGCAGAAAAAGTGTGCCTTACATGGTTTTTCAATGAAATAAAAGAAAATTCGGCAATTTTATCATCTTATTTTAACTTTTTTAGCAATAATTTGTGCAATTAAAATATTTTTTAGTAGATTTGCAACAAAATTAACAAACAACTTCACACGCCATGCTAAGGATATATGGCTTTTTGTTTTTCTGTATGATGCTGTGTGTGGGCTGTCAGTGGAAACTAAAGCTCAACATGAATGATGGTAATACGGTTGCTGTCATAGAGCGCTATGACCGTATTGAGACGCTTTATCTCACCACGGGAGATTTCTCTGCATTGCAGAAGATGAATACCAGCTATCCTGTGGAAACGCGGACGCTGATAGAGGATGTGTTGAAGAGACAGTTGGTAAGGTGAACGATCAGGAGATAAACACTCGTTTCTTGCGCTTCTATCAAGATTCTGTGTTGCAGGCAATTATCAGTGAGGTGGGACAGCAATATGCCGATATGGAGGATGTGAGCACAGAGATGCAGACAGCCTTTGAAAGGCTTATTGATGTGTTGCCCAGCACAGAGATTCCTCGGATATACACGCAGATAGGTTCACTCGACCAAAGCATTATTATCACCAACAAGTCGCTTGGTATCTGTTTGGACAAGTATTTGGGGGCTGATTATCCCGTGTATGAGCGTTATTACACAGAAGGTCAGCGCCGGCAGATGGTGCGCTCCATGATAGTGCCCGATTGTTTGCAGTTTTACATTCTCAGCATGTTTCCCCTCTCGCCCTCTCGGCATGGTGATGAGCAACACGAGTTTGACATGCACATTGCCAAGATACAGTGGACGGTCAATAGTTTGCTGAAGCGCAAGGCATACAGTGGTGGACAGGTGGATGTTGTGGATCGGTATATGAAGAAGCACAAGGATTATAGCATATTGCAACTCCTGTCTGATGAAGTTGTGCTCTGATGATGCCCTTCCTCATGGATGATTTTTTAGAATTACTGAAGCGAGCCGGGCAGGTTTGTTTGCCAATACATTCCTTGATAGATTCCCTTTTCTTGGAGATAGTTTACCAACAGGTGGGTAAACTCGTGGTTTTTCAATCCCCATTGGGGAGCGAGTAGCAGGTCTTTGGGAGATTGTGACACGAAGCGTTCCAGTACAATATTGGGGCGTAGATGGGCTATATACGCACCTATCAGTTGGATAAACTCACTGACAGCATACAGGTGAAAAGGGTGTTCTTGATATTGTGTGGCCAAGGGGGTGCCCTTGATAATCTGCAGTTGGTGCAGTTTCAGGATGTCTATGGGCAGTGCCGATATTGTTTTGGCCTGCGTTTCGCATTGCTTTTCATTTTCCTCTGTCAGTCCCAGTATCAGGTGGGCACCAGTAATGATGCCTCGTGCAGCTGTTTCCTCCACAGCTTTTTGTGCACAGGCATAGTCGTGTCTGCGGTTGATGCGCAGTAGCACCTCGTTGTCGGTGCTTTCTATTCCATATTCTACGGTGACAAATACTTGCCGGCTCAGTTGTTGCAGATAGTCCAGCTTTTGCCGGTCTATACAGTCAGGTCGTGTGCCTATCACAATGCCCACTATGTCCTCACATTCCAGTGCCTCCTCGTATTTTCTTTTCAACACATCAAGGGGAGCGTAGGTGTTGCTGTAGGCCTGGAAATAGGCCAGATATTTCATGTCTGGATATTTCCTGCTGAAAAAAGCCTTTCCCTCTTGCAACTGTTCCTTGATG
>CALZNR010000260.1 GCA_945827565.1 uncultured Prevotella sp. | reverse complement strand
GGTGGCGCTGAAAGACAGCACCGAATGGCGCTCTACATCAGACAAGCTCATTGCTCTGCAGAAAGAGTGGAAGAAGGTGGGACCAGTGCCCAGAAAGCAGGGCGACCAGTTGTGGGAGGAGTTTCTGGCAGCCTGCAACCACTTCTTCGAGGCACGCAATGCCGCCGGTGCCGGACAGCGTGGCGAGGAATATGCCAACTTGGAGAAGAAACAGCAGGTGATAGCACGCATAGAGGCCCTGCTCGAAGCTCCACAGGAAGAAGGACTGCAGGAAGAGTTGCAGAAGCTTACCGAGGAATATAACGGCATTGGCCATGTGCCCTACAAGGAAAAAGATAATGTGTATGAGGCTTATCATGCTGCACTTGACAAGGTGTATAAGGTGCTCAATGTGTCGAGTGCCAAGCGCAAGCTGAACAACTATAAGAACAGAATCAAAAACGTGGCAGAGCAGGAGGGAGGCTCTCTGGATGGCGAGCGTGCCCGCTTGATGCGCCAGTATGAGGCTGTTAAGCAGGAGGTGCAAACCTATGAGAACAACCTTGGATTCCTCAATGCAAGCAGCAAGAAGGGCAACAGCCTGATTGACGAGATGAACCGCAAGGTGCAGAAGTTGAAAGATGAGATGAACCTGCTGAAAGAGAAAATCAAGGCCATTGATGCCAGCAAGTAAATCTCTTCCTGCATATCACAGGCAAAAGAAACTGTTGACAAAATAAAGTGGTAAAAAGAAAGTGGCGAACCCCAAAGGCTCGCCACTTTCTTTTTGCGTATATCCTTGCTTGGTGTACTATTCGGCTGCTGTAAGTATGCTTGCCACCTTGTCAATGGCTGCGCTCAAACCATCGATGTTCTTACCACCTGCAGTGGCATAGTGGGGCTGTCCGCCACCGCCACCTTGTATCAGTTTGGCAGCCTCGCGCACCAGTTGACCAGCGTGGAGCTGATGTGCGCTCACCATGTCATCGCTCAGCATCACGCTCAGCATGGGCTTGCCCTCGTGTATGGTGCCTAATATGCAAAGCAGGTTCTCGGGCACTTCCTGTCTTATCTTGAACACCAAGTCCTTGGCATTGGCGGGCGACATGGGAAGTGTGGCGCTAATCAGTGTCACTCCGTTCACCATGCGTGCCTTCTCGATAAGAGCACTCTTGGCACGCTCCACAGCCTGTGCCTGGAACTGCTCTATTTCTTTCTTCATGCTGTCGTGCTCCTCAATGTATTTGCCGATGACAGCGTGCAGATCCTTGGCATTGTTGAACAGTGACTTGATGGCCTTGATGGTGTCTTCGATGTGATAGAACATCTCTTCACATTCCTTGCCCGTCTTGGCCTCGATACGGCGGATGCCGGCAGCCACACTGCTCTCTGACACAATCTTGAACATGCCAATCTTGCCAGTGGAGTGGGCGTGAATACCACCACAGAACTCGCACGAGGGACCGAAGCGAACCACGCGCACTGTGTCGCCGTATTTTTCTCCAAACAGGGCAATGGCTCCCATCTTCTTAGCTTCTTCCAAGGGGGTGTTGCGATGCTCGTCCAGAGGAATGTCCTGGCGTATCATGTCGTTGACCATGCGCTCCACCTGACGCAGTTCTTCATCAGTCACCTTCTGGAAGTGCGAGAAGTCGAAGCGCAGGGTGTCAGCACTTACGTATGAACCCTTCTGCTCCACGTGCTCGCCCAGCACCTGCTTCAGTGCATAGTCCAGCAAGTGGGTGGCTGTGTGGTTGGCAGCACTGCCATCGCGCTTGTCGGTGTCAACACATGCCATGAAGTTGGCTTCAGGGTGTTGTGGCAGCGTTTTTACGATGTGTATGCTCTGGTTGTTCTCACGCTTGGTGTCTATAATCTCCACTGTCTCGTGCTCGCTCACCAGTACACCGCAGTCGCCTACCTGTCCGCCCATCTCTCCATAGAAGGGGGTGTAGTCGAGCACCAGCTCGTAGTAGGTGTTCTTCTTCTGTGTCACCTGGCGGTAGCGCAGTATGTGGCAGTCGTGTTCGGTGAAGTCGTAGCCCACGAACTGCTGTTCTCCCTTAGCCAGTTCCACCCAGTCGCTGTTCTCCACCTGTGCAGCGTTGCGTGCTCTTTCCTTTTGCTTCTGCATCTCCACGTCAAACTGCTGTTCGTCCACAGTAATGCCGTTCTCGCGGCATATCAGTTCTGTAAGGTCCAAGGGGAAGCCGTAGGTGTCGAACAGGCGGAAAGCCTGGGTGCCGTCCAGTTGGGTCTTGCCCTCTTTCTTCAGAGCCTCCATAGCACTGTTGAGCATGTTGATGCCCTTGTCGAGTGTGCGCAAGAAAGAGTCTTCCTCTTCCTTCATTACGTGGGCGATAAGCTCGCGCTGTGCCACCAGTTCGGGATAGGCACCGCCCATCTCTTGAATAAATACGGGGAGCAGACGGAAGATAAATGCCTCTTTCTGGTTGAGGAAGGTGTAGGCGTAGCGCACGGCACGGCGCAGGATGCGGCGTATCACATAACCGGCCTTGGCGTTGCTGGGCAGTTGTCCGTCGGCAATAGAGAAGGAAACGGCACGCAGGTGGTCAGCGATAACACGCATAGCCACATCCACCTCTTCGCTTTCGCCATATTTCAGCGAGGTGAGTCGCTCTATCTCCTTGATTACCGGCTGGAACACGTCGGTGTCGTAGTTGGAGTGCTTGCCTTGCAGGGCGCGCACAAGGCGTTCAAAGCCCATACCAGTGTCGATAACGTTCATGGAGAGTTTCTCCAAGCTGCCGTCAGCCTTGCGGTTGAACTGCATGAACACCAGGTTCCATATCTCGATGACCTGCGGGTCGTCTTTGTTCACCAACTCTCTTCCTGCCACTTTGGCCTTCTCTTCGGGTGTACGAGAGTCGAGGTGAATCTCCGAGCAGGGACCGCAAGGACCCGTATCGCCCATTTCCCAGAAGTTGTCGTGCTTGTTGCCATTGATGATGTGATCGGCAGGCACGTGCTTCAGCCAGTAGCGTTCAGCCTCGTCGTCACGCTCCAGCTGCTCCTCTTTAGAACCCTCGAACACGGTGACATAAAGGTCGGCGGGGTTGAGCTTGAGCACATCTACAAGGTATTCCCATGCCATGTCGATGGCGCCCTCTTTGAAGTAGTCGCCAAAACTCCAGTTGCCCAGCATTTCAAACATGGTGTGGTGGTAGGTGTCGTGCCCCACCTCTTCCAGGTCGTTGTGCTTGC
>CALZNR010000259.1 GCA_945827565.1 uncultured Prevotella sp. | reverse complement strand
TTTCTGCCTGTCTCGTGGGCTCGGAGATGTGTATAAGAGACAGAGTCGGGATAGTTGCGCCCTATCTTCTCTGTGAGTTGTTCTTTGATTTCTTTTGAAATAACGCTTTGCAGGCGTGCCACCAAGTCGGGGTAGGGGTGTGGGCCCACGGTGGAGCCGATGATATAGAAGGTGTCGGAGGGATGGCAGCACCAGTCTCTGATGGCCTCGTTGGTGGCATCTTTCAGAGTGGCATTGCCAGAGGTTACGGGGCGTACTTCTGCTCCCAGCATCTTCATACGTTCCACATTGGTGCTCTGTCGCTCCACATCCAGCGCACCTTGATACACCACGCAGGGCATGTCCATCAGTGCGCATACGGTAGCAGTGGCCACTCCGTGCTGTCCGGCTCCCGTTTCTGCAATAATCCTTTTCTTTCCCATCTTTTTTGCCAGCAGTATTTGTCCGATGGTGTTGTTTATCTTATGAGCTCCCGTGTGGTTCAGGTCTTCACGCTTCAGATACAGGTGGCAGTGATATTTCTCGCTCATCCTCTTGGCATAGTATAAGGGTGAGGGGCGTCCCACATAGTCTTTGAGCAGTGCGGCATACTCCTTTTGAAATTCCTCTGTTTCCAGTATCTCAAGGTATTGCTTTCTGAGGTTCTCTACTGTGGCATACAGTATTTCCGGAACGTATGCCCCACCATATTCTCCATAAAATCCTTTGTCGTCAACCAAATAGCTTTTCATGTGTTATGTTGTTTTTTGTTTTCTTTCAGTGGTTTTGTTGCAGTGCCTGCCTGTTGCTGGTGCTCTGTTTGTTGTCATCTTGTGTCAGTGTGTGCCTCTTCAACAAATCAGGCTCGCCGGTAACCGACGAGCCTGGTGAGGATATGCTGTGAACAATATGCAAGGCAACTTAACTCGCGGTTGTTTTTAACTTCGAGCGGCACCACCAAAATATGTTGTTCAACTGTTTCATATGTACTTGTAGTTTCTTTTCGTTGGCAAAATTAGGGAATTAGTTTTAAACTGCAAAATAATTTTACGAAAAAATTACAGATTGCTTTCTTTTTGCAAGATACGCATCGTTGTGCCTTGCACAGCATCAGCCATGCAAAGGTATTGTAACACCTTCGTATTGGTTTCTTGATTTGTTTGTCTTCGAGCTGTAATGTTACGGGGATAACTTTGCAGCCGAAAACAAAAGATATGTTTTATGGAAATGACAACTGAATTGAAATGCGCCAAGCGCAACTTGCTGATTATCCTGCTGGCGATAGCAGCATCCGTTTTGCTTAACATTACTGTAAATGCCCAAACTCCTGAACAATGGAGAACAATGAAGGGCGATGTGAATTTTTTTATTGCCAACGACCTTGGACGTAATGGATACTACGAGCAAAAGCCAATTGCCGAATTGATGGGCAAGGTGGCAGAAGAGGTGGGCCCAGAGGCTGTGGTGGCAGCAGGCGACATACATCATTTTGATGGAGTGGCTTCTACACAAGATCCCCTGTGGATGACCAACTATGAACTTATCTACTCCCATCCCGAACTGATGATATCATGGTGGCCGGTATTGGGCAATCACGAATATCGTGGAAATACCCAGGCTGTGCTCGACTATCGCAGCGTGTCGCGCAGATGGGAAATGCCAAACAGGTACTACACCAAGGTGCTTGAGGACAATGGAGTGACAGTGAGACTTGTGTTTATCGACACCACACCCTTCATTGACAAATATCATTGCGAAAAGTATTCTGATGTGAATCTGCAAGACATTGACGCACAACTCAGATGGATAGAGGAAACACTGCGAGATGCCAAGGAGGACTGGGTGATGGTGGTGGGACATCACCCTATGTATGCACAGACCAAGAAAGACATCATAGAGCAGCAAGACATGCAGCGCCGACTGCTACCCATTCTGCAGCGCTACCAGCAGAAGGTGGCGATGTTTGTAAGTGGACATATCCACAACTTCCAGCACATCCGTCGTGGCAGCGATGGCATAGACTACGTAGTCAATTCCTCTGCTTCGCTTGCGCGTAAAGTGACACCCACAGAGGGAACCGTGTTTTGTTCGCCTTCCGAGGGTTTCTCGGTGGTGAGCGCTTCCAAGAAACAGCTTTCACTCTACATGATTGACAAGGATGGCAAGATGATTCACGAAGTCAAGAGGATATGCGAATAGGAGTGTTCATTACATTGCTGCTGATGCTGTGTCAGAGTGCCGATGCAAGAATCATCAGAGGAAAGATAAAAGATGTGAAGTCGGGTGAGGAAATCATCGGGGCATCGATAGTGGTCAAGGGCACCAAGGCAAAGGGCACTGCTACAGGGCTCGACGGCAGCTTTCAACTGCAAATCAACCGCTTTCCATGTACTTTGGTGTGCAGTTATCTGGGCTATAAGCCGATGGAAATTACCGTGAACAACAACGACAACGACCTCAATATCAGCATGGAGGTAGATGCAGTGACACTGGGCGAGGTGGTGATAGTGGCAGAAAATACCGGATGCTCTGAGGTGAGCGCAAGAACCCTTGAACACAACTCGCTCAATGTGATCAATGTGATGAGTGCCAAAGCCATCGAACTGTCGCCCGACCTAACTGTGGCAAACGTGATTCAACGTATGAGCGGAGTGACCATGGAGCGAAACAGTGCGGGTGAAGGGCAATACGCCATCTTGCGAGGTATGGACAAACGCTACAACTACACACTCGTCAACGGACTGAAGATACCAAGTCCTGACAGCAAGAACCGCTTTGTGCCACTCGATATCTTCCCCTCAGAACTGCTCGACAGGCTGGAAGTGACCAAGTCGCTCACCGCTGATATGGAAGGCGATGGTATTGGCGGTGCCGTGAATATGGTGATGAAAGATGCACCACAGCAACGACTGCTCACCGTGAATGTTCAAACAGGCTACAACAGCCATTTCTTCAAGAATGATTTCCAATCGTTTGCCCACGGAGATATTGTGGAAAATAGTCCCAATGAGATGCACGGCAACAACTATCCCACCGATGAGACCGACTTCTCCATGAAAAGCCTTCGGGTGAAGCAGCGCAAACCACTGCCAGATATTGCCGCCGGATTTGCATACGGCGACCGCTTCTTTGACAATCATCTGGGACTTATCGCTGCACTCAGTTTTCGTAATGCCAACAAGGGGAAAACCTGTCTCTTATACACATCTGACGCTGCCGACGATATGCAGTGTGT
>CALZNR010000258.1 GCA_945827565.1 uncultured Prevotella sp. | reverse complement strand
GAGATTTCTGCCTGTCTCGTGGGCTCGGAGATGTGTATAAGAGACAGTTTATATTGAGATAAATGCTGTATTCTTGCTGTTATTCCGTGAGCCTTTATGCTTTACTGACTGCGGTTTAGGGAATGGCCACCAACGTGGTGCCTCTTATCCCCTGCTGCTGACTGTCGATATGTATGGCAACTAATTTCTGCGATATGTTTGGAATAGAGAGGGATATGCTGTTATTGGTGAAGCGGTGCGGTGCCAGGGAGTGCTGACATACCTTTTGTCCGTTCAGCGTATAGATGTTCACCGTAATGGGGTGGGTGATGGGGGTGCTGGTGTGCAGGGTGAGTGTGCCCGGCGCCTCTGCCTTGATTTGCATGTGGGTGGCAGGCAGTGCAGAGAGGTTTTCTACTCCTCCCGTTCCCAACAGTTGCAGCAGTCCGCCCACGGCATTGATTTCTCCATAGCCATATTCGTTGTTGGGGTAGGTCAGGGCGTCATCGGGTGGAGTGGAGGTTTCTGCAATCAGCTGCATCACCTCTTCGGGTGTGAGCTTAGGATTGGCTTGCAGCCACAGAGCGATGACACCAGCCACCACGGGAGCGGCCATGGATGTGCCCGAATTGCTGTTCCACGAGTAGGTTCTGCCGTTGTGTTCAAACCGTTTCACATCACATTTCCCTGTATCATAGGCATCGGGGTTGTTTTCTAAGTAATAGCTGCTGTAGGATGATACCACGCAGTGCCCCGGTGCCATCACCTCGGGTTTCAGGCGACCATCGAGCGACGGACCCTTTGACGAGGGAAAGCTCCGCTTGCCGTTGTTGTCTCCAGAGGATGAGTAATCCATCGTTTCTCCTTGGTGGTTGCGGAAGGTGTTGCGATAGGAGGTGGCTCCCACTGCGATGATGCCGGGGAAACATGCTGGTGCCAGGAGACAGCGGGCATTGTCGGCAGGGCTCTCTATGCCGTCGTCCTTTAGCGAGGGGAAGCGGGTGCCCCTGCTAAGACAGTAAAGATGCACCTCAGCATCCTTGCCCTCTATGGAGATGGGCATGGTGGATGGGGGAGTGGTGTTGCTGTAGTTGCTCCATTCCACGATATAGAGTGAGTCGCCGGGCGCACAGGCGTTGGGGTAGCGATGGGTGGGAGCCGCAAACCGCTGTGGCGTGAGCACCAAGGTGTCGTTGATGGTGAGCGTAAAGGGTTTTGAGGCCTGTATCATCAGCATTGGATTGTAGTCTATAGTCATCAGCTGCGTGCTGACATACGGCTCTCCTTGAGGCTTGGCTATGTGTCTGTTGTACAGCGCCTCATTGCCTGCTGCCACCACGATGATGCGTCCCGGTCCGGTCAGCTTTTTCAGGTATTCGGCATACAGACTGTCTGTGGAGTTCATGGTGCAGTGGTAGCCCTCGCTCAGTGATGCCACACAGGGCAGGCCACGCTCGGCAGCCCGTTCAAAGATGTATTGAAATCCCAAGGCATCTAACGCAGTGGTATATCTTTCCAACAACTGCTCCTCAATCAGTTGGCTGTTTTCCATCACTGCATTGCCCACCAGACAGATGTCACACTCCGGGGCAATACCGGCATATTCCCCTTGAAACCCGTTGCCAGTGGCAATGCCGGCGGTGTGTGTGCCGTGCGATACGATGTAGGCATCTCGGGTGTGCTTCACGGCATTTATCTCATGCCGTCCCCTGTAGTCTCTTCCCACGGGCAGGCTGCTCTCCAAGGTGTCGGTGCTCAGCATGTCCCAAAGGGCAAACACACGACAGGTGTCGGCAGTGGGATGCCAGAAGGTGGGATGGGTCAGATCGAACCCAATGTCCATCAGTCCCACTACCACCCCCTTGCCTGTGAAGGGGATGCCGGCACTGCACGATGCCAAGGCTGAGGCTTGCTGTGCTGCCGTGGCATTGACTATGATGGCTGTGGTGTCCATGGCAAGGTGTGACAGTCCTTGTGCCTCTATTCTTTTCACCCTTTCTTCTGCTGCCAGTGCCATCATCTGCCGGCGTTCCAGCTCTATCACATAGATGTCGCCCTGCCTGCTGATGATGCGGCATCCGTGCTTGCGGAGCAGGGCAGGTGCATCGTTTCCTTCGGCACACACAAAGGCGGTGACCTGTTTGCTGTGGTTGGTCAAAAGCCATGGCGAAATCTTATGGCGCTGTGCCAGACAGAGCATGGGCAGTAAAAAACAGCAGATGAGCGTGCAGAGCAGGCTCTTTATCTTCTTTGGTGTATGTGGGGTGTGATGTTTCATACCTTTTTGTAATGTGTGGTTGTGGGCACCGTTCCTGTCACTGTGTGGCTGGTGCCCTGTGCAAATTTACAAAAATGTTTTGTATAACTGCCGTTTGTGGAGCATGAAGCGAAAAAAAGAGCAACCGATTGGCTCGGTTGCTCTCTGATAGTTAAACATGTTGGATGAGGATGCCCCGTGTGTTGGGGTGTGCCCATCTCGGTGTTTTAGCGTTCAATACCTCTGTTGAAGAGGGTTGTCTGCAGCAACAGGTTGTACTTGTGGAACTGTTCCTTAGTCAGCACGTACCTCATGTAGCGCAGATCTTTGTTCACTGCAGTGTTCACCATGTTCTTGCGGTCTTCGTTGTTGGCCTGTGCGGCAATCATCATCTCTCCGCAGAATGTGTGGTGAATGTTCTCTACAGCCTCCATCTGGTCAGTTGTCAGTCCCAGTGCTTCGCCCAACTTGCGGATGTTTACGCTCATGTCGTAAGCGTTGGTGGCTGCTGTTTCATTACTCTCTAAATTCTCTGCAAATGTGAATGTCATACTCATCATTGCAACAACTACTAAAAACAATCTTTTCATCTTTGTTACCCTTTCTTTTTTTAATGGCGCTTGTGAATCATGGCGCCTTGATTAATACTGTTTTTATGTTATCCTTTTTGTCTTATTGACGATGCAAAGATACGGTGCAGATTGGCACCAACCAAGTATTTTTGTGCGTTGTGTGCGCAAACAGCCTTATTTTTTGACCTAAGTCAACAAAAAGCGCCATTATTCAAAATTTCATACTCATGCCATTCCATTGTGCAATAAATTGCGATATTCCGATACGTGTTCAGCAACTGTACCATTGAGAACAAGGCAGCAAGCTATACTCGGTTTAAATAACTTCTGGAGGCGGAGCGTGCACACCATCCTTGGGTGTGTCACGCTCCGCTCTTTCTAGTACGCTCGGCATGAGCATTGTCTAACGGGTGTAAGTCCCGAGTGAGCC
>CALZNR010000257.1 GCA_945827565.1 uncultured Prevotella sp. | reverse complement strand
GAGATTTCTGCCTGTCTCGTGGGCTCGGAGATGTGTATAAGAGACAGTGTCTGGATTGTGAAAATAAGAGAAGATGGTGGCAATCTTGTTGATGCGGTCTTCGGTGTTGAGCGTATCAGCCTCCTTCACCATCTGACGGATGCGCTTGGCTGCACCCGTGAAGATGCTGCGGTCGAAACACTCCTTCAGGATGTTGAACGTCTCCTTGGTGAAGCCTTTGGGCATGAACTCCTCCCAAGAGGCATCATCTACAATCTCATCGCTGGCGAAGTTGTCGATGGTAATCTCCTCACCGGCATCGTCGTTGATTTCAGCACCATAGACAAGAAGGGGAATACGGATGGAGACACCACGGAGCACCGACATGCGGGCACGCTTCTCGCGGTTCTCCTCGTCACGTTTCTTCTTGGCTTCGTCTGTATCACGTTTCGGGTCTGTCCACTCCTTATAAAGACTTGGCATGGAGAAGTCTGTCCATATCCCCTCCACAAGGCGAGACTTGGAGATGAACAGATAGGGGAACATCTGCGAAGGAGCACACATCACGTCCGACCAGTTGTCATCGTTGGTCATCGGGCGACCATTGTCATCTGTCTCTGCCGACATGGACGGACGAGGTGGTACATCTTTGGTTGTTGTGAGATAATAGATGAACTTCACCATCTCAGCCTCCTTGTCGTTGCCCAGTCCTTGGTCGTTGACGGTAATCTTCTCCGGCTTCCACGAGGCAGGCATAGAGCCAAGCAGGTCGTGTACATCGCCCAGAGCCTTCTCCTGCTCGGGAGTGAGGTTCATGAGCTGGTCGGGATTGTAGAGCGAGTTGTCGGCATAGCCTGAGCGCACGGCACGCTCGATATATACATTCGAGAGTTTTTCGAATATTCTGTTGGCAGAGAAAGGCTTGCCCATCTCGCCCTCATCCATAGAGAGCACGGGGCAGAGCTTGATGAAAGCCTCCAAGTGTTCCTCTTCTTCCTTCTGCTTGCGCTTCATCTGCTTCTTGCCTGCACCCTTGGCATCCACAGCCATCTTGGCAGTTTCTGCCACAGCAGTAAGGGCACGGTCGGGGGCAAAGTCAAATACATAGCACTCCATCTTCTGGCGGCCTTCGAGCTCGGCATGGGTCTGCACACGGAAGATGGTCTGCATGTAGTTGGCGGCAGGTGTATTTTCAGAACCCTTCATGCACAGCACGGCAGTCCATTCAGGCACGCTAACACCCGTGGTCAGTTTGCCACACGAGAGGGTGATGGTATATTCCTTCTTGGTGATATTCTTCTTGGCATTACCACGGATATTGTCTTCCACATCGGCAAGGGCACTGCCATCCTTGTCCTCGATGTTGCCGTCGCCAGCGGCATTGATGATATGGAACATGCCGTTGTCAGTGCCGAAGATGTCGTGCTCATCCAGGAGTTCCTTCAGTGCGGCAGCTTCTTTCACTCCAGGCAAGAGCCAGAAGGTGTGCTTGAAGTGGTCGCGGAACTCATCGGTGGAGAAGGGGTACATGCTTGTGTCTGACTCCTCTACCAGTTTGTCGAGGAATCGTCTTACTGCTCCCTCATGCACGAACTTATCAATCCGAATCTCCGCAAGTCGGGCCTGTAGTTCCACACGCTTCAATGCGCTGGTCTCTTTATCGATAAGACGTTGCAGACTCGCCTTGTCGGCTTCTGTCCATACACGGAAGAACTCGTGGAACTTGAATACCTCGTTGTTCTCGATGGCTTCGTCACGTATCATCTTGGGCAGGGTGAAGGTGAGAATCTTCATCTGAGGCAACTCAGCATATGGGTTAGGGTCGCCAAAGTGCTTGTCGTCCCACTCATGCTTGGCTCGCTGCTCCATCACATAGTCCCAGGTGTATATCTCTCCCTCCTCATATTTATCGAGCAGGTTGAACGGAGTGCCCGAAAGGGAGAGAATGCGGGTTTCCTCCTTCTTCAGTTTATCCATCACGCGCGCACCGGCATCAGCCTCTATGCCCTCATGCGCTTCATCCACCATCACGAAGTCCCAATCATACTGCATGATGGCTTTTTTCAGCGGATCCTCGTTGCGCTCCTTGCCACCCACAAAGCGTGAGAGGCGCAGGTATTGCATGGACACGAAGAAGATGAGTTTTCTTTCTCCTGCATCCACCTTTCTTGTCAAGCTGTAGAAGTCACCACCTGTGGCGTCATCGTCACTCATGCGTGTGGCATAGGCATACTCGGGCAACTTGCCGAATATTTTCTTGAAATCGTCGTGCCATCCTTTATCTACTACAGGACGGTGGGTGATGATGAGCGTTGATTTATACCCCATCTCCTTGGCCACCTGCAGGCCCGACAAGGTCTTACCAAAACGCATCTTGGCGTTCCATAGGAATGTCTTGCCCTTGGGCTTCTTGAAGTGGGCCACCGTGGCCTTGATGGCAGCATCCTGCTCGGGGCGGAACTTAATGGCACCATAACCAGCTCCATGTCCGTCTTTTATTTGCTTGATGGCACACTGTACATCATAGACAGAAGCGGCAAACCAGATGTCGGCATCTTCCGTTTTCCCAGTAATGGGGTCTTTATATTTGTCAAGCGCCATGCTGTAGATGCCCTGAGAATGCAGCGTCCGATATACATCGTCAGCCTTATAGCACTTGGTGCTGCCAGCGTAGGTAGTACACTCCACATATTCTATATGGTAGGCGACACCTTTCATATAACTGCGCTTGTCCAACTCAGTGCGTACAGCCTTTGCAAGCTCCTGCTTGCTTGGGCTGTCAGCCACATCGTTGTCCACAAAGACTTCCCCCACCTTCAGCAGGTTCTGGTGCTTCCTGTCATTGATGCTCAACACATACAACAGGCGCGATTGGGTTATTTTATATTTCATCCTGTTTGTATTTCTGATGTTTTTTTATTGATTCTTTTTATATCTCATCGTCCTCCGTCTCTGTCTGATGGGCATTGAGCAAAGAACTGAATGTTATCTTTTGCCATGGTTGACTTTGGGGATCCTCTCCAGGCTTGGGCTGCCAGTCATTAGGCTTTTTCATGCTCCAGTCGCGGATGATGCATTGGATGCCTATATGTCCTTTCATTTCACCCTTCTGGCAGGCAGGGCATATAATCTTTTCCTGTTCTCCCCAGAGATTGGTCTCAAACACCTTGTCACACGAATCGGGCACCACCATCTTGATGCCGTCCATCTGCCAGAGATTCCATGAGATCCATCGGGCGGCATTCACTATCTTCCTTCGTTCCGG
>CALZNR010000256.1 GCA_945827565.1 uncultured Prevotella sp. | reverse complement strand
GATTTCTGCCTGTCTCGTGGGCTCGGAGATGTGTATAAGAGACAGTCGTAGGGCATGGTGAATCCCTCAGACTTCATCATCTCATAGACGGGTTGTGGCAGGTTGTACAGGGTCCACATACCCTCATCGGCAGAGGCCGATGCAGTGGCGAGCAGTGCCGCCATCATCAATGTTGTTTTTTTCATGTCTTGTAAAATATATTGTTTTCTTCATTCTTTGTTTTTTGCTCTCAGGGCTTTCACCACGGCTGCTGCAAACACGCCTATGAGGAGTGTGTTGGCTCCCAGGGCGCAGAGGGCAGAGAGGTGGCTGTTGCAATAGTCTATGCCTGTGGCAAGCAGGGCGGCAAGCGCCACATAGGCGGCGATGCTCTTCAGCGGATAGCTGATGGGGTAGTAGCGTTGTCCCACGATATACGACAGCAGCATGGCAGTGCCATAGCCAGCCACACCGGCCCATGCGCAAGCCATGAAGCCATAGCGGGGCACAAACAGCAGGTTCACGGTGATGAGCACGGCACAGCCAATGCCCGAGAACCATGCCCCCCAGATGGTGCGGTCGGTCAGCTTATACCAGAACGAGAGGTTGAAATATACGCCCATCATAATCTCTGCCACCATCACTACAGGCACGGCTTGCAGACCGCTCCAGTAGTCGCTGCCAATGATGTACTTCAGCAGTTGCAGATAGCCCATCACCACCAAGAAGGCCAGCAGGGTGAACAGGATGAAGTATTTCATGGCAAGGGCGTAGGTCTGCTTGTTGTCCTTGTCCTTGTTCTTGCCAAATACAAAGGGCTCATAGGCATAGCGAAAGGCCTGTGTTATCATTGCCATGATCATGGCTATCTTGCTCGATGCGCTGTAGATGCCCAGTTGCTCGTGGGCGTTCTCGCCCGGGTAGATATAGGGAAAGAGTATCTTGTCTGCCGCCTGGTTCAGTATGCCGGCGATGCCCAGCACCAGTATGGGCCAGCTGTAGCGCAGCATACGTTGCAGCAGGGCGGTGTCGATGTGCCATCTGAACAGCGCCAGTTCCTTCACAAGGCCCAGCATCAGCAGGGCCGAACATGCCAGGTTGATGTAGAAGGCGTAGCCCACCTCAGTGGCAATGCCTGTGTAGAGGGGCCACACCACAAAGAAGAACACGTTGAGTGCAATGCTCAGCAGTATGTTGAACAGTTTGAGCGAAGCAAACTTCACCGCCTTTTTGGCATACCTCAGATAGGCAAAGGGGACGCACTGAAAGGCGTCTATAGCCACGGTGACGGCCATCACCCAGATATAGTCGGGATGGTTGGCATAGCCCATGGCAGAGGCAATGGGGTGCAGCAGCAGCAACACCACAGCCACAAACAGGCACGAGGTGCAAGCCACGGCGCACATGGTGGTGCGATAGACCTGCAGCGGGTTTTCGCCCTCCTTGTTGGCAAAGCGGAAAAAGGTGGTTTCCATGCCGTAGGTGAGTATCACCAGCAGCAGTGCCGTGTAGGCATATACGTTGGAGATAACGCCGTAGCCTCCGCTCTCGGCAGATATCTTGGCGGTGTAAACAGGCACCAGCAGGTAGTTGAGAAAGCGCCCCACGATGCTGCTCAGTCCGTAGATGGCGGTGTCTTTGGCAAGTGACTTTAGTCCAGACATGGTGTTTCAGTTACGTGATGTGAATTGCGAATGTTGATATATGACTGATGATGGAGGGTTGTGAATTGTTGACTGTGAATTGTTGGCTGCGCCGCCCATCGTTATCCGAAGAAGAAGTAACAGATGGCGATGGCTGCCAGCACACCAGCCAAGTCGGCCAGCAGGCCGCAAGCCACGGCATGGCGCGTGTAGCGCACTCCCACACTGCCGAAATATACCGCCAGTATGTAGAAGGTGGTGTCGGTAGAGCCTTGGAAGATACAGCTCAGTCGTCCCACAAACGAGTCAGCGCCATAGGTGGTCATGGCATCCACCATCATGCCTCTGGCTCCGCTGCCCGAGAGGGGCTTCATCAGTGCAGTGGGCAGTGCCCCCACAAAGTCGCTGTTGCCTCCCATGGCCTCCACGGCGCGCCGTATGCCCTCTATCAGCATGTCCATGGCACCCGATGCCCTGAACACCCCGATGCCCACCAGTATGGCCACCAGGTAGGGGATGATGCGAATGGCAGTCTGAAATCCGTCTTTGGCTCCTTCTATAAAGGCGTCGTAGCAGTTCACTCGCTTGCGCATGCCTGCCAGGATAAAGCAGATGATGATGCACATCAGCAGCACATTGGCAGTGGTGGTGCTCACCACATCCATCGTCTCCTTGCTCATCTTGCTAAAGCCCCAGATGATGGCTGCCACAGCGCAGCACATGCCGCCCAGGGTGAGCAGCAGGGTGCGGTTCAGCAGATTGATGCGCTGGTATATGGAGGTTACCACAATGCCCGTAAGGGTGGAGCAGAAGGTGGCAAGCAGCAGCGGAATGAAGATGTCGGTGGGCTGTGCGGCACCCAGTTGGGCCCTATACACCATGATGCTCACGGGTATCAGGGTCAGTCCGCTGGTGTTGAGCACCAAGAACATAATCATGGGGTTGGTGGCAGTGTCTTTGCGTGTGTTCAGCTCTTGCATCTGCTCCATGGCTTTCAGTCCCAGTGGGGTGGCGGCATTGTCCAGTCCCAGCATGTTGGCAGCCACATTCATAAATATGCTGCCCGTCACGGGGTGCCCTTTGGGAATATCGGGAAACAGGCGCACAAACACCGGACTGAGTACCTTGGCAAGCAGTGCCACCACGCCTCCTTTTTCGCCCACCTTCATAATGCCCAGCCACAGTGCCAGCACACCCGTGAGACCCAACGAAATTTCAAAGGCAGTCTTGGACGAGGCAAAGGTGGCATCTATCATGGCGGGAAATACGGAATAGTCGCCCGCAACAAGCAGTTTGAAAAGGGCTATTGCAAAGGCTGTCAAGAAGAAGCACACCCAGATGTAGTTCAGTACCATAGCTGTAAGTCAAAATATTTGTGCAGCAAGCATAGGGGCGGGCGTGCAGTTGTGCGCACACCCGCAAACGTCAGCAAAGTTACTGCAAATTGCCCGAACAGCAAAATTATTGACTTCGGAATATTCTAAAGCGTACAAAATCGTTACAAAATCAATGTGCTGAGCGGTGTGCTTGAGTGGAGAATTATATGTTAAAAAGTATATAATGTAGCCCCTGATTTGTTAAACTGCATATTTATGCAATTTCGTTCTGAGCCACTTTTTTCTCGCTGTGG
>CALZNR010000255.1 GCA_945827565.1 uncultured Prevotella sp. | reverse complement strand
CACACTGCATATCGTCGGCAGCGTCAGATGTGTATAAGAGACAGAGCCTATACCACTGTAACTGTAACAGGACAGTTGAAAGTACCTGCCGGCAAGAGCCTTACCATAGAGGAGGGTGTTGAGGTGATTTTCAATTCTGCCGATGCCTCGGGTGCAGGAATTGAGTTTACTGTGGATGGCAATATCTATTGCCAAGGCACACAGTCAGCCCCGGTGCTCTTCTCTATACCCGTCAATGAGCGCAATTATTCCAACGTTACTGACTGCAAGAACCTATGGGGCGGATTTATGCTCAGTAATACCTCTGCCAATGCCGAGGCTCTCTTCGACCACTGTATCATAGAGTATGCTGGCAGTGCGATGATAGAAACGTCACCTTCGGTAACCTCTGGCATATACACTGCAGGTGAGGATTATGGCGTTCAGATTACCACTGGTCCGCAGTTCAAAGGGGCACTCGTGGTTACCAACAGCATCATCCGAAATGGATTTGCCGATGGTATCTATATGCAGGGTGGCAAGGCCATTATTACCCACAACACCTTCTCGGGCAATGGTGCCACTGGTGGAGAGGCTGTCAACGTGAAGGCAGGAACCAACTCGGTGGTGGCATACAACGTAATCTACAGTCCTAACACCAACGGACTGAAACTGTCAAGCTCTGGTCAGGACGATGCTGCTGGAAGAACACAGGCAAAGTGCGTGGCTTACAACAACACCATTGTCAATGCTGGATGGCGTAGAGATGGCACCAAGGGCGGATGTATCTACGTGGAGAAGAATATCTTGGTCAATGTATTCAACAACCTGATGGTCAACTGTAAGTATCGTGCCCAAGCTCCTAAATGGGGCACTCCGGGTGTGAAGGACGGATGCGACGACAAGTCGGTTATCGATTACAATTGCTATGCAGCCGGCAGCATCGTAAGCACTTTGCAGCAGGACATCGATGGTGAGACCACCGTTCCATATCTCAACTATGTTTCCAACAAGAACTATGCAGATGCCGTAGATGCTCATAGTGTCATCTCCAAGTCTGCCAATGATCTCGGTGTTAAGTTTGCCAATTATCCCTTCGACACCAACAAGCTCGACAACACTACCTATGATGCCGCCTGGGATTTCACTGCAATCTCTCTTCCCAATGGAGCCACCGATGGTGCAGGTCTAACCGGCATTGTCAGCACATCCCTCAGTGTGGGTGGCAAAACCTATACAGCCGATGCTCCACAAAAGTTCTTCGGAGCAAAGAAGTAAGGCGAAGGGAATAGGCTTTTGAAGAGAAGCGTTCCATGAAAAAACTCACAATATGGAAGAGCAAAGGATTAAGAAGCGATAAAGATTGAAAAGATGTAAGGAATGAAAAGCAATAAGAATGTTCATTCCTTGCATGTCATAGAGAGTGAAGTCGCATGTTAGAGTGCAGATGTAAGTGCACCAACGTACGGTTTCACTCTCTTGACGTTTTGATGATTGTGATCTTCCTTTGATTTGCCACCCCTGTATTTTATCATTGGTTTCATAATGATGCGTTTAAGTGTAGTTCATGTTTGCAAAAATACAAAACATCTTGGGAAATATTGCACGAGTTGTCCTATGTTTTGATTTCTATGCTTTCCTTTAGGTGATGATGAGACAATGACTCATTTGAATTTTATCATGTATGCAAATTTAAAAAAATAAAGGCTCTGACACCTAAAACTTATTTCTCGCGACACATTATTATGTGACAAACTTTAGGCCGTTTGAAAAAGTTTTCATACTTTTGTGCCAAACAAATCCCCTCTGATAGCATGTGGAGCTGTGGGGCTCACCTCGTTCGCCCATGAATGGCCACTTGCTTCTTTGGTTGGGACTTTTTCCGAGAAATACTAAATTGATGAAATATGGATCTTATTCAAACAGCCATTGAAGGCGTAATAATCATAGAACCAAGGGTGTTTAACGATGCCCGTGGGTACTTCTTTGAGAGTTTCTCTCAACGAGAGTTTGATGAGAAAGTGGCACCTATCCTTGGGCACAGCGTGCATTTTGTACAAGACAATGAGAGTATGTCCAGCTATGGCGTGATGAGAGGTTTGCACTTCCAGCGACCTCCTTTCACCCAGAGCAAGCTGGTGCGATGTGTGCGTGGTGCCGTGCTCGATGTGGCAGTGGATATCCGCAAAGGTTCTCCCACCTATGGACAGCATGTATCTTGTCTTCTGACGGGGCGTGACGAGGAGGGAGTGAGAATAGCAGAGCAGTGGGAAAAGCAAAACGCATCTGCCTCTAATCCACAGCCGTCAACCCTTGTAGGACTTCAGTTCTTTGTACCACGAGGCTTTGCCCATGGCTTTGCCGTGCTTAGTGAAACTGCGGTGTTCCAGTACAAGTGTGACAACTTCTATGCACCTCAGGCCGACGGTGGTATCAGTATCAAAGACGAATCGCTCGGCATTGACTGGCACATACCCACCGACAAGGCACTGCTCAGTGAAAAAGACTTGAAGCATGTGTGCCTGAGCGACTTTGACAGTCCATTTAGTGTTGATGTGGATTTGTACTAAAATCTGAGAATGTTACTCAGAATATTTCTGAAACCGAAAACACACAGAATACCATGGATTGGCAATATCATATTTTTTCACCCTATCGTGTGTGTCCGCTGGGAGCCCATGTGGATCATCAGCACGGCATAGTGACAGGCTTTGCCATTAACAAGGGGGTTGACCTTTGGTTTAATGTCAGGGAAGATTCCAAGGTACACCTCACTTCACTCACCTTTGAGGGTGATGTGGAGTTCGACCTTGACAGACGTTCTGAGGTGAGAGAGAAACACTGGGGCGACTATGCCCGTGGTGCCAAGTATGCACTGAGAAAACGTTTCGACTTGCACAGAGGCATCGACGGGGTTATTCAAGGCTCCCTGCCCGTTGGCGGTTTGTCTTCTTCTGCGGCAGTGCTCATAGCCTATGTGATGGCTTTTGCCAAGGCAAACGGCATCTCCCTAAAACCCTTTGAGGTGGCGCAGATAGCATCGGAAGCAGAGCGTGAGTATATAGGTCTGAACAACGGACTGCTTGATCAGGCGTGTATCGCCCTTGGAAAAAAAGACGGATTACTGTTCTTAGACTGCGACAGCAACGAGTGGCGCATCATACCGTTTGGAGGCAGGAGGCCCCGACAGGAGATCTCTGCTCCTCAGACAGCAGAGAAAAAAGGGGCTGACAACCTGTCTCTTATACACATCTGACGCTGCCGACGATATGCAGTGTG
>CALZNR010000254.1 GCA_945827565.1 uncultured Prevotella sp. | reverse complement strand
ACCTATGAGTTCAACCGCCTGTTTCCCAATCTCGATCACCTCTTTGCCCGTTGGGAGCAGTCGTGGTTTGAGTGTCAGCCAGCCCTGCTCTTCTCGCAGGCATGGAGTCATCCTGTGTTCAGCGAGCTGATGGATATGGGCTATGCCGTGTATTATCCCCTGATAGGACTGGTGGCACTCTACTTCTTTTGGTTTCGCTACGACCAGTTTGGCAGGGCATCGTTTGTAATTCTTGCCGCCTTTTTCGCCTATTACATTATATATATAGCCCTGCCTGTGGCAGGACCGCAGTATTATTTCAAGGCGGTGGGTGTTGAGGAAATAGCGCAGGGCATCTTTCCCAATGTGGGGCATTATTTCGCCACCCACAGCGAGGCGCTTACCAGTCCGGGCTATTACGATGGAGTGTTCTATCAGATGGTGGTGGATGCACATAATGCCGGCGAGCGACCCACAGCTGCCTTTCCCAGCAGTCATGTGGGAATCACCACTATACTGATGCTGCTGTTGCTGAGCGTGCGCAATTATAAACTGCTGTTGTGGCTCACTCCCTTCTATGTGTTGCTGTGTCTCAGCACCGTGTATATACAGGCTCACTATGCAGTGGATGTGCTGGGCGGATGGGTGAGCGCCATCCTGTTCTATCTACTTTTCTCGTGGCTCTACACCCGTCGTGCGCTCCTCTAACAGTTTTGCCACAATCACCGTTTGATAGATGGCATCAAGCAGGGCGTGCACCAAGCCCGGAATGCCATCAAGAAAACCTTTCTTCAGTATGTATGATTTGAAAAACCTGAAGAAAGGGCGTGACAGCAAGGCGCCTACGCCATAGTGTTTGTGGCGGCGCCGAGGCAGTTCGTAATCAGAATAGGTGTTCGTTTTGCGCAGTATATCGCTCACACTGTCGTTGGCAAGATGCTCAAAAGCCAGTTCGCGCTGCCGTGCGGGGATGTATTCCACCCTGCCGTTTATCTGTGGTGAGGTGTGAATAACAGGGGGCCAATGTACGGCATCTTTGCGGAAGAAACGCAGGATATAATCAGGATAGCAGCTGTGGAGAAAGCGCCCCATGAAGTAGTTCTTACGTGGGATGGCCACTCCGGCAGGTGCATCAGGGCGGCGGATGGTGTTGTAGAGAAAAAGCCGCAGGGCATCGGGCACCACCTCATCGGCATCTACCACCAGTACCCACTGGTGCTGTGCCGCATCAATGGCATATTGGCGGGCTGGTTCCACAATGCAACAATCGCCCTTGACAAACGTAATCACGCGGCATCCCGCCTCACGGGCAATGGCACAGGTGTTGTCGGTGCTCTCCATATCGCACACCACAATCTCATCGAATTGCTGCACGGCAGTAAGAACCTGAGGCAGGTGACGGGCTGCGTTGAATGTGTTGATGACTACGGAAATCTTCTCCATGACAGTAAATAGAAACCTTGTACAAATATAATGCTTTTGGCGCAAACAGCCCAACAAAACACCTTTTGTTTCAAAAAAAACTGCATTTCAGAGATTTGTCGTAAAATTGTATTACCTTTGTATGGAGCATCGGCTGCCAGTGAGAGACTTCACTGACGGGTCAATAAGCAATGTCTGTAACTCCATGCACTGTTTGACAATATGATTTTTGTAAGAGACAAGGGGCAGATGTGCAACAACATCTTGCAATATGCGCATGTGTATGCATGGGCAAGGGAAAATAGAAGGCACTGCATGTCTATGCGGTTTGCCTATAAGTACCCGTTCTTCAAAATTTCAAACACCAAGAACCACAATTTCCTGATGTATATGGTGGGGAAGTATGGGGCAAAGATGAAGGCACTGCCCGTGGTGAACTACGAACTGGAGGACAAGGAAAAGGAGAAAAAGGAGAAGTTTATCCTGTGCCACAAGAACGTGGTGATAGAGGGATGGGGAGTGAGATACTACGACCTGTTTCTGAAATACAAGGCAGAAATATTACAACTGTTCGACTTCAAGGAAGAGATACATCGCAAGGTGGATAAATTGCTGGCATCCTCTTCTGAAAAAGAAACGCTGAGGATAGGAGTGCACATCAGAAGAGGCGATTACCAGACTTTCTTCAATGGCATGTATTACTTCTACGATCACGCCTTTCTCTATTACATCAAAGAGGTGATGAGGCTGAACCCCAACCGTAAGTACACGGTATATATATGTGGCAACGACCCCTCGCTCAATAAGGATTATTACACCTCTAACCTGCCAGGTGTCACAGTGTGCTTTCCTGCGGGCAACGCAGGAGAAGACCTTTGCCTGCTGTCGAAATGCGACTATTTGGTGGGGCCTCCCAGTTCGTATTCCTTGGTGGCCACCATGTATGGCAAGGCCCGACTGCACTGGATGACCTGCGACCGTAAGGTGCTGGAGAAAGACGACTTTCAGGATTTTGATACGCTGTTCAGAACCTTTGACAATTATTGGGCCAATCCACCTGTGGAGCGCAAAAAGGTGTTGTTCCTCATCAGCAGGTTCCTTGACGGAGGCATAGACACCGTGCTGGTGGAGTATATCAACAACCTGTGCAACCTTACCAACCACCAGATTTCACTGGGCATTATGCTCAAGATGAACGAACTGGAGGTGTTTACAGGGCGTTTGCCAGACAATATCAATCTGGTGCATCTGGTGCCTGCCAAGTGGTTGTCGTGGTACAAGCGCAAGGGGAGATACGAGAAACATGCGCTGATAGGTGTGATGGATGAGATATTTCTCAATCCCATCCGACGGTTAGTGACGCAGATAGCACTGTGGAAAATGATAAAGAAGCACGATGTGGTCATCGACTTCGACTCTACCTTTGGAGCTTTTATGCCTAAAAGCAACAAGAAACGAAAAATAAGCTTCTTCCACTTTAGTTTTGCTGCCGAATATCAGCGTGACAAGAGACACATGATGCGCCGACTGAACAATATGCGCAAATACGACTATATTGTGACCCTCTCGGATGCCATGCTGAAAGAAGCACTCGAGGTGTGTCCGGAACTGGAGACCAAACTGGTGAGGATATACAACTCAGTGGATATGCACAGGGTGTTGGTGCAGGCTCGCGATGAGGTGAGAAACCCATTGTTCCATCGCAACTATATGCTGGCTGTGGAACGACTGGAAGAGTCGCAGAAAGATATTGCTACACTCATCAGGGCGTATGCCGAACTGAAACGTAGAGATATACGCAACCTGCCCTTGCTGTATGTGATTGGAGAGGGAAAGAGCCGCCAGCAGCTGGAGGAGCTGTCTCTTATACACATCTCCGAGCCCACGAGACAGGCAGAAATC
>CALZNR010000253.1 GCA_945827565.1 uncultured Prevotella sp. | reverse complement strand
AGATTTCTGCCTGTCTCGTGGGCTCGGAGATGTGTATAAGAGACAGAAATATCAGCAAGCAGATAGAAAAGGCAAAGATAGAGATTGCGGGAGAGGACTTCCGAGAGGGTCTCACTGCCGTGATATCCATCAAGGTGGCAGAACCCCAGTTTGAGGGACAGACAAAGACAAAGCTCGGCAACAGCGAGGTGGCAGGAGCCGTGCAGCAGGCTGTGGGAGAGGCTCTGACCTACTATCTTGAGGAGCATCCAAAGGAGGCAAAGCAGATATGCGACAAGGTGATTCTGGCTGCCACCGCACGAATTGCAGCACGCAAGGCACGCGAGAGTGTGCAGCGCAAAAACCCGATGACTGGTGGCGGACTGCCCGGCAAGTTGGCCGACTGCTCAAACAAAGACCCCAAGCAATGCGAGATATTCCTTGTGGAGGGTGACTCGGCAGGCGGTTCTGCCAAGCAGGGACGCGACAGATACACACAGGCCATACTGCCTCTGAGAGGTAAGATACTGAACGTGGAGAAGGTGATGTGGCACAAGGTATTTGAGAGCGAAAGTGTGATGAACATCATCCAGAGCATCGGTGTGCGCTTTGGCGTGAACGGAGAAGACGACAAGGAGGCCAACATCGACAAACTGCGTTACGACAAGATTATCATCATGACCGACGCCGACGTCGATGGTTCGCACATCGACACGCTTATTATGACACTCTTCTACCGCTTCATGCCCAAGGTGATTCAGGAGGGACATCTGTATATAGCCAACCCGCCCCTGTATCTATGCACCTATAAGAACAAGGCAAGGGAATATTGCTACACCGACCAGCAGCGCCAGGCGTTCCTTGACAAATGGGGCGATGGCGTGGAAGACGGCAAGAGCCTGCACACTCAGCGCTACAAAGGTTTGGGTGAGATGAACCCCGAACAACTCTGGGAAACCACCATGAACCCCGAGACACGACTGCTGAAGCAGGTGACCATAGAGAATGCTGCTGAGGCTGATGAGATATTCTCCATGCTGATGGGCGATGATGTGGAGCCTCGACGTGAGTTTATAGAAAAGCACGCCACCTACGCCAACATTGATGCCTAAAGGCAGGTGTGCAACACTTAGAAAATAGCAAAACCGGTATCTTCGCCCCACCTGTTGGGGGAAGATACCGGTTTTGATTGTGATTGGATGGGCATGAATGGAAGTTGGGACGGGTGCCGCAGCAAGAGAACAGAAACCCGTTAGAAAAGTTGCAGTTTCATGCCCAACGAGAGTCCCAGAATATCCCAAAGCGAAACATCGGAATCCTGAATCATGGAACGGATATACAGGTCGCAGGTGCTCACTTCATAGAACAGGCGTATCTCTTTCACAAACTTTCTGCGTGAGTGCGGTACATACACGCCTATGCGCTGTCCTAAAAACACATTGATGCGTGCCTTGGTGGAGAGTGCCTCGTAGTACTTGTCGGGGTAACGGCCAGGCTGGCGGCTCCAAAACTCGTGTCCATACACCGTGTTGATATATAGTCCGCAGGTCAGCGGTTCCAGAAAGAAGTTGTTAGACAGTGTCACATTCCATGGGATAAATGTCTCCTTCAGTGTCATGGTCAGTTTGGCACGTTTGCTTTGAAACTTGGGCAGATAGCCTATCAGCAGGTCTGTCTCCCACTGTTTGTGTCTGCCATATTCCCATCCTATGCCAATGGAAATCAAGCCCATGTTACCTGCATACTGAATGATGCTCTGTGTGGGAATGAGCGATGCCCAGTGCTGACGGAAGCGGTGGATGCGCCTGTCATAACGTGTGGAAAGGGAGTCATGTTCGTGCTCGTGCTCTTTCTCTGCGGTAGATTTGATGGGCAACAACTCATGTTCCTGTTGCAGTGCCTGCGCTTGAACAGCCTGTGCTGCTCCCTGTATCAGGCAGCCCAGCATGATGCTAAAAATAAACTGTTTCATGGGTGTAGCCTGTTTGGTTGAAGGTGAAGACGGCATAGTTGTTGTGGTTGGTGGTGTCCATGCCATAGAAGAGCAAACCATTGTGGTAGATGTCTCTTTGCTCCAGGCGATGCTCGTGTCCGTAGATAACACAGTGCAACTGTTTGAAGAACTGCAGGTAGTGGCCAAACGACTTTGCCACATTATTGTTGAATTGGTCAGAATAGGGAGCTGCGTGCATCACCACCACACTGTGGTCATATTCGGCATCGCGACTGGTTATCTCGTTTTCCATAAAGTCAAAGTTGGGCACTGCTGCAATGTAGTCATATTCCGTGGCATTAGTGTTCAGACATATAAATTTGGTGCGGCCAGCAATAAAGCTGAAATCCACTTCGCCAAAGATGTAGTCGTATGCTTCGTCGCCAGTGCCCAAAAAATCGTGATTGCCAATCAGTGCCACCCATGGTTGGTGCAACTGCAACAGCGCATCTCTACTTGCCACAAATTCTTTGGTGGTGGCGCAGTCGGTCAGGTCGCCGCAATGGATGATAAAGTCGATATCGTTGCGGGCATTGATGTGGCTAATCGCTTTTTTCAGTGTGGTGAGCCATCCATGTGAGTCGCTTATTACAGCCACTCTTATCTCTGCTTTGTTGAGACATTCGCGCTCTATGCGCTCCATATTGGTGGCATTGATGTGGTGATTGCCACTGATACGCACATCGTAGGGATGATATTGAAACACATCGCCACATGAGCAGAGAGTCAAGATAAGAAGGCAAATGATAGTTTTTTTCATTCGGTAAATAGTGGATTTAGAACGATGGGCTGGCCCTTGATGCTAATGATCCTTGCAAAGATAGGAAAAGAATATGAAAAAAGTGTGTTCTGAAAGGTGCTGAATGTGTTCAAAATTGTAGAATCATGTGTCAGAACAGAGGTGTAAGATAGAGGGCTCAACAAAAGATGCTCAAGCACTGGGTGCCTGAGCATCTTTTGTTTTCTCCTTATGTTGCGGCGGGCAGTTATTTGTATTTCTCCGCCTGACGGTTTATCAAGTCTGCATCGTTGAAGTAGTCTATCCGCATGGCTTTGCGCACCTCGTCCATGGTCTGGGCTGCTGTTTCGCGTGCTTTTTCCGTGCCTTTCTTCAAGATGTTGAATATTTCGGGAATGTCTTTCTGCAATTCCTGGCGGCGCAGGCGCATAGGCTCCAGCATCTCGTTGAGTATGCTGTTCAGGAATTTCTTGCACTTCATGTCGCCCAGTCCGCCACGACGATAGTGCTCTTTCAGTTCGTCCAGGTTCTGATAGTCGGGCCAATACCTGTCTCTTATACACATCTCCGAGCCCACGAGACAGGCAGAAATCT
>CALZNR010000252.1 GCA_945827565.1 uncultured Prevotella sp. | reverse complement strand
GGCGGATGGTCAGTTTGCCGTCCTCACATTTAAGAATCTCCTCTGCATAGGTCACCTGGTTAAGTCCCAGTTTCTGTGCCACCTGCGGTCCCACCTGTGCGGTATCGCCGTCGATGGCCTGACGTCCGCCAATCACCACATCCACATCGCCTATCTTCTGGATGGCAGTGGCAAGTGCGTAAGAGGTGGCAAGCGTATCAGCACCGGCAAAGAGGCGGTCGGTGAGCAGCCATCCCGTGTCGGCACCTCTGTACAGTCCCTGACGGATTACTTCGGCGGCTCTTGGAGGCCCCATGGTGAGGATGCCCACGGTAGAACCAGGGTTTTGCTCTTTCAGGCGCAATGCCTGTTCCAGTGCATTCAAGTCTTCTGGATTGAAGATAGCAGGCAGGGCGGCACGGTTCACGGTGCCTTCAGCCGTCATGGCGTCCTTGCCCACGTTTCGGGTGTCTGGTACCTGCTTGGCAAGTACTACAATTTTCAAACTCATGATGATTGTTTATTGGTTTTATTGTCGTTCTAAGTTTTTTCTATACTCCATGCTATAGCCTGTAGATGCCCAACTATAGCCATTGTTTTCGACCTTCCAAGCTGTTTGTTTCTGCTTGTTCAAGCCGTTAAGATTAGCAGCACACACTGCTTTGCAAAAGTACTCTTTTTCTTTTGGACAGCAAAATAAAATGCTCAAAAAATGCAGCGTTGTGCAATGCCCCAGATACTTATCACATGAGGATGAGTACAAGCACCCATGTCTTTGCGTCATTCTGTCAATAACATGAACCATTCTAAAACTACACCCTGAAGATGAAACGAATATCATTATGGCTGCTGGGCACGCTATGCACCCTTTCACTCAACGCACAGAAGATAGACTTTAACCTGCCTGGCAAGGAATCGCAGAGTTTGGAAGACGGGTATGCCAACTGGGCACTGGGCAGAACAGCATCGGGAGAGGCCACCTTTACCAGCAACGAGGGCAATGCCGTCAGCATCAAGGTAGAGAGTGTGGAAGGCACCGAGGGCAATGCCGTGTTCTGCAACTGGTGGAAAGACGGTGTGACACGCTATTCCAAACTGGTGAGCGATGGCATCTATCCCATCATCTTGGGGAGCGACAACAACTACACATGGTCGAGCAGCAAGCCCATGGGATTGAAATTCACCATCAGCGGACTGTCTGCCGGCAAGCACACCCTGACAGCCTATCACAACAATACCGACGGCAAACTGTCGCCCAGCTACCCCACTGTGAAGGTGGTGGTGGACGGCACCACACTGCAACAGGGCATCGCCCAAACCATCAGAGCCGAGAAGACAGCCGACGCTGGCATGTCGCACGTGCAGTTCCAGGTCACAGAGGGCAAGCCGGTGGTGGTGGAATATATCTCTGAACCTCAAGAGGGCACCACCTATATCAACACCTCTGTGGCGGTGAATGCCCTGCTGTTCGACCAGACCAATCCCAAGACACAGGCAGCGAATCCGCAGCCGGCACATCAGGATTTCCATGCCGATGCCGACAGCAAGAGCATCACCCTGACGTGGACACCGGCACAGGCAGCCACCCTGCACCATGTGATGGTGGGCACCGATGCCGCCAACCTGCAACAGGTGGGCACCACCACACAACCACAATACACCCTGCAACAGATGAGCAACATGAACACCTACTACTGGCGCATTGACGAAGAGGATGCCACGGGCACACGCTATGAGGGTGAGGTGTGGAGCTTCCGCCCACGCCATCTTGCCTTCCCGGGTGCCGAGGGCTACGGTCGTTTTGCCATCGGTGGCAGAGGAGGATCGGTGTATCACGTCACATCGCTCGACGACAACCCCTCTGACCCCCAGCCTGGCACCCTGCGCTATGGCATCGTGTGCGAGAAAGGACCACGCACCATCGTGTTCGACGTGTCGGGCTATATCACCCTGAAAGCCCGTCTCACCTGCTCTGACAAGTACGTAACCGTGGCAGGACAAACGGCACCGGGCAAGGGCATCATACTGCGTGGCGCTCCCTTTGGCATGAACAGCGACGGCATCACCCGCTTCCTGCGCATCTACCGTGGCTATGCCAGTACCGAGGAGGAGCAGAACCGCGGACTCGACGGCTTTGGCATGGCAGGAGCCGACCACGCCATCATGGACCACTGCACCATCGCCTGGACCACCGACGAGGGATTCTCATCGCGCGGTGCCAAGAGCATCACCCTGCAACGCACCATGATAGCCGAAGCACTGAACTGTGCCGACCATCCCAACTATGGCAGCGGTGCCTGTCATGGCTATGCTGCCACCATAGGCGGCGGACAGGGCAGCGGCGTGGGCTCGTTTCATCACAACCTGCTGGCCCACTGCGAGGGCAGAAACTGGAGCCTCTCGGGAGGTCTCACAGGCGGAGGTGCCTACGACGGTGCCCACGACGTGTTTAATAATGTGGTGTATAACTGGGGCGGGCGCGCCACCGACGGCGGTTCGCACGAGATAAACTTTGTGAACAACTACTACCGCATGGGAGAGGCCACCAGCCAGAAATACCTGCTCAGACTGCAACTGGAGGGCACAGGCACGGGCACACAGTCGGCCTACGTAAGCGGAAACATACGCGAAGAGAAGAGCGGCACACTGACCCAAGACAAACTGAACACCACCTACCGCTACGAAACCTCTGGAGGACAGGTGGTGAACTGGGAACCCTTTGGCACTGCACCTTTCTTCCCCTCGTATGCCACCATAGAATCAGCGGAAGAGGCGCTGCGCAACGTGCTCTCGGATGTGGGCTGCAACATGCCCTCACCCACCGCACACGAGGAGCGCATAGTGCAGGAAACATTGAACAAGACCTACACCTATAAGGGCAGCAAAACGGGAAAGAAAGGACTGATTGACCGTGAGGCCGACGCTGGTGGCTATGAGGAGATAGGCTCCGAAACACGTGAGGCTGACTATGACAGCGACGCCGACGGTATGCCCAACTGGTGGGAAAAAATGCACAGACTGGACCCGCAGGTGGCAGACAACAACAGCGATGCCAACGGCGATGGCTACACGGCACTGGAGGAGTATCTGAACTGGATGGCAGAACCCCACTATTTCATCCAACCGGGCGCCTCGCTCAGCATCCCCCTGTCGCCCCTCTTTGCCGGCTACTCCCAGGCAGCTCTCTACAGCGCATCGGCAGAGGACAACTACCAGGCCCTCATCAACGGCGCTGTGCTCACCGTAAAGGCAGCACAGCGTGAAGAGACCACCACCATTGAGGTGACCTGCGAAGAGGGCAGCCATCACTATACCCGCCACATCAACATCT
>CALZNR010000251.1 GCA_945827565.1 uncultured Prevotella sp. | reverse complement strand
ACATCACAGAGGTGACGCTGCCAAAGAGCTTCAAGATAAACGACACCGAGGTCTTCCAATAATTCAACAATCTGGAATACGTGGGCTTGTCGGACAATATCACCACCATCTCCGAACATGCTTTCTACGGCTGCTCGTCGCTTACGGGGCTACACTGGCCGCTCAACATCACTACAATTGGCAGCGCGGCATTCCGCGAATGTTCTGCGCTGAAGGTGGTGTCGCTGCCCGAGGGTGTAACCACCGTTGGCAATGGAGCTTTCTTCCTCTGCACCGGAGTGGAAACTCTCTACATTGCTTCTACTATCGAGGAGGTGGGAGAGGATGCATTCACTTTCTGGAATCAGGACAAGAATATCACCATAACAGCCACTGCCGCCGAGCCTATCAACTATGAATGGAACTGGCATTATGTGGGCACGCCCACCATCAAGGTACCGGCTGCAAGCGTCGAGGCTTATCGTGCCAATGCCATCTGGAGCGGCAGCAACAACGGCAAGCAGAACACCATCATCACCATTGAGAACATTGAGGCCGCAAAGGAAGTGTCGGCCACCTCGTTCACCGATGTGGCTTCTGATGCCGACCTCAGCGACACCGTGGTGGGCGATGTGTATGTCACCGTGGCCGAAGACGACGGCTACGACAGCAATGACGGCAGCATCGTGCTCAACTCGACGATGATCGACGACGAGGCAGAGGCTATCGGCGGCATGGCTCCGGGCGTCACCGACCTCAGCAA
Organism: uncultured Prevotella sp.; assembly: GCA_945827565.1. Lineage (GTDB taxonomy): Bacteria > Bacteroidota > Bacteroidia > Bacteroidales > Bacteroidaceae > Prevotella. The sequence continues at coordinate 2,578 of CALZNR010000251.1, read as the reverse complement.
CCGCTTCAACGGACTTGTGGTGATGGTGGCGGCCGGCGAGGGTACCATGAGCGTGGATTGCCGCACCATAGGCTCGCGACAGGTGGCCGTGAAGATTGGCGAGGGCGAACCGCAGTTCTTCACCATGAGCGAGAGGGGCGAGGTGCGTGTGGATTACAGCGTGGCGGCCGACACATACATATATATATATGGTGTTGACACTGCTGCCCCTGCACAGGCTCCGTCGTTAGCCAGGGCAAAGGCCCTTGCCGCCGAAGGAGAGAACTGCGTGAAACTCTATGCCGTCAGCATCAACCCGACGCGCACCGATGGCATCACGGATGTGGAGAACGGCAGCACCGCTTCTCCCATCACTGACTGCTACACCATCGACGGAAAACGTGTGGCTGCGCCTGATGTGCCGGGCATCTACCTGATGCGAAAGGCCGACGGAACAGCCTTCAAGCTGATAAGGCGATAGGAGTTCCTTCGCCTGCAAGCATGAAAAGGCCAGAGAACTGGCATGAAAAACGGGCTGCCTTCCCTGCGGAAAGCAGCCCGAACTCGTATGGTGTGAATATTTCTGTCCTATATGGTTCATTAGAATGTTATGCGCAAACATACATTCTTGACACAAAGTGAAATTGTTCGGGCAAAATTCGCTATATTTGCACAAACATTATGGATAAACAGATGATGGAAGGGGCAGGCTACGAGGCCCTACAGATAACGGATGCGCTGCTGCAGATGCGCAATGAGGAGCAGAGCAGGGTGCTGTCGCGGTTTTTCAAGACGGGCAAGGGACAGTATGGCGAGGGCGACCGCTTTCTGGGCATCAAGGTGCCGCAGACACGCATGGTGGTGGAGCAGGCAACGCTGCCCATGCCGCTGACCGAAGTGGAGCAACTGCTGCACAGCGAGTGGCACGAGGTGAGGCTCTGCGGATGGCTGCTGTTGGGGCGCATGATGCAGCAGGCCGTGCCCGGCAAGAGAGTGGGCGACATAGCGAAATTGCAGGAAATGGCCCTCAGAAGACAAGAGCTGGCACAGTTCTACCTGCATCATGTCGAAAGAGCCAACAACTGGGACTTGGTGGATTTGTCGGCACCCTATATCTTGGGCGTGTGGATGCTGCACCCCGGACCCGACGGACTGCCCGTGGAGCGTGACGTGCTGGGGCAGTTGGCCTCGTCGCCCTGCATGTGGAAGCAGCGCATAGCCATCGTGTCAACCCTGATGCTCATCCGCCATCACCAGTATGACGACACCCTGCAGTTGGCAAAACTGCTGCTGCATCACCCGCACGACCTGATGCAGAAGGCAGTGGGCTGGATGCTGAGGGAGGTGGGGAAGAGAGACCTGATGCTGCTGCGCCGCTTCTTGGAACAGTATGCCGCCACCATGCCCCGCACCGCCCTGCGCTATGCCATCGAAAAGATGGAGCCGGCGGAACGGAAGCAGTGGATGGGCTGGCGCTGAACACCGAAAAATAGAAAACAAAACAAAAGAATAGAAAGATATGAAAAAGACATTGGCAATCGTGCTGTTAGGCGCGTGGAGCATAGGCATGGCGGCACAGAAAGGCATCGAAAAACTGCAGTGGAAGACCGTGGCCACCAAGATGCCGAAGGAGTGGTATGCCTCGCAGCAGGCCGCAGAGGTGGCAGAACAGGTGATGCACTGCCAGTTGCCCAAGGGAGGATGGCCCAAGAACATCGCCTTCCACAAGCAGCTCAACGAAGTCGTGATCAGCGAGATGCAGGCCACAGGCATCGGCGGAACCTTTGACAATCGGGCCACAACCACCGAGATGCGCTTTCTCGCCAAGATGTATGTGCACACAAAGAGGGATGCCTACAAGCAGGCGTTTGTCAGGGGCTTGGACTATATCTTTGAGGCACAGTATGACAACGGGGGCTGGCCGCAGTTCTATCCCGTGAGACCCAGCAAGAAGATACACTACTCGGCCCACATCACCTATAACGACAATGCCATGGTGAACGTGATGCTGCTGCTGCGCGATGTGTATCAGGAAAAGGGCGACATGGCACGCTTGGCACTGGGCGACTCGCTGAAGCTGAGGGCGAAAAAGGCGTTTGACAGGGGAGTGGAGTGCATCGTGAACACACAGATAGTGGTGGACGGCGTGCCCACGGTGTGGTGCGCACAGCACGACGAGATGACCCTGGAACCTGCATCTGCACGTGCCTACGAACTGGCATCGTATAGCGGAGATGAGAGTATGAGCATACTGATGCTGCTGATGCAAATAAACAACCCTTCATCGCAGGTGATAAATGCCGTGAGATGTGGGGCGGAATGGATGAAAAATCACGCTATCAAAAACATGCGGGTGGAGAGATATACCGAGAAAAACGGACAGAAAAACGTGCGACTGGTAAAGGCTCCAGGGCATGATATATGGGCACGCTTCTATGACCTGACAACAGAAAAACCGTTTGTGTGCGACCGCGATGGTGTGAAAAAGGCGTCGCTGCAAGAGATAGGCAGGGAGCGCAGATGCGGCTATTCGTGGTATGTGGAGGAGCCTGCCTGTCTCTTATACACATCTGACGCTGCCGACGATATGCAGTGTGTA
>CALZNR010000250.1 GCA_945827565.1 uncultured Prevotella sp. | reverse complement strand
GATAGGCAAACCTGCCTTTTGAGCATCTACACTGATGATGGCAGGTTGGTTCACTTGATAAGTTCTGGTGGGTGAGTTGCTTTTCACTAACCATCCCACGTATGCCCTTCCAGGTTTGGAAAACTGAGCCTGGCAATGGGGTGCTGAAATCCACAGTAGCATACTCAATGCTGCGAAGCATTTCCATGTGGTGTGTGCAATTGTTTTTTTCATCGTTGTTTTCAGTGTTTTGTAGCCTCTATGAGAGCGGTTATGTTTGGTATTACTATCTTTCCTCTTGAGAGTTGTAGCAGTCCTTCGTTTTTCATGTCGTTCAGCACCTTCGATATGGCAAGTGTCTTGCAACCGTGCATCTCTGCCAGTTGCTTCATCAGCAGACGGAAGGTTTTCTCGCCCTGTAAGTGTGTGCTGTGATGGATAAAAAACAGCAGCAGCAGGTGGCGCAGCGACTGGGGATGTTCCGTCCAGGGGGCACTCAGCAGGTGCTGACTTTGAGCCGAAAGGATGTTGAGCATGTTGATGCGAAACACCTGAATGGTTTCCAATAGGATGTTCACCTCACGCTTGTTCAGTGAAATCATGTTGACAGCTGTTGCCGACTTGATAGTGCTGCGATATTTGCGAGACAGTCCGAAGAGACTCTCCGGCTGTATGATATAAGGTGCCTCGATAGTTTCCTCTACGTCAAAATGTCCGTCGGTATGGGTGGTCACCTGCTTCAGGGTGCCATGGGTTATCATCAGCAGTTCGTGGCACACTTCACCCGCCTTGACAATTTTTTTGCCAGCAGGATATTTTCGGAAATCAAACTTGGTGCGGTCCATCACTTGCGCCAGGTCGTTGATGCCCATGCCTTGAAATAGTGCAAACTGTGCCAGCACCTCTCCAAAGCGTTGCTGTCTGCGGGGCAGAGAGGCGTTTGCATCAGTGGGGGAAGGAGAGTGCGTGTTATTTTCCATTGCTCCAAGAACGCATTTTATCGCCCTCTGCATAGATGAAGTACACCCGTAGTTCAGGATGCCTTTCCAATATCTTCTTTGCTTTCTCAATGCCCATCACCATAAAGGCGGTGGCATAGGCATCTGCCGTGGCACAGGTGGGTGCCAGCACGGTGGCAGAAAGCAGTGAATGTTGCACAGGGTAGCCCGTTTTGGGATGGATGGTGTGTGCATATTTCTTGCCATCCTTGTAATAGAAGTTGCGATAGTTGCCACTTGTTGCCATGGCTTTATTGGTGATGTTGAGCACCGTGTCTATGCCTTGGTTGGTATTCAAGGTGTCTTCTATAGGTTTTGAAACACCAATCTTCCATGGTTTCTGTTTGCTGTTGATGCCATCTGCCACTATCTCTCCTCCTATCTCTACCATGAAGTTCTTCACTCCTCTTTGGCGCAGCAGGTTTGCCACGGCATCGCAGCCATAGCCTTTTGCCACAGCACTGAAGTCGAGCATTGTTTCGGGATGCTCCTTTCTTAGGTACTGTTTGCCGTTGGTCTGCTCTATTTTCAGTGTGCGATAGCCGATAGTTCTCTTCAAACTGTCGATGACAGCAGGGGTGGGGGCAGTGTCGTGTTTGAATCCAAATCCCCATACGTTTACCAACGGCGCCACTGTTATGTCAAAATCTCCATTGGTCTCTGCAGACACTTGCATGGCGGTGTTATATACCTGCACGAACATCTCGTTCAGTTCGGGGCGTTCGTTGCGGTTGATGGCAGATACTATCGATGCTTTGTTGAAGGTGGAAAGACTGTTATCTACCTGCTGCAACACCTGAAGGATGCTGCCATGAAGATTGCTGTCGCACTGGTAAGTGATGGTATAAAAGGTGCCAAACACCATGCCCTTGTGCTGTTGGTAGGGGATGTTTCGCTCCTTTTGCACGATGAGAATAGTGCCGATGATAAGGAGTGTGAGGAAAGGCAGTTGCCAGATGAGCTTTTTTCTGTTCACGTGCGGGGTCAGATGTCAAAGATGATGTTGAAGTTGGCACCCACTCTGGTGTCACCATATTTGCCGTAGCCGGGGATGTACCAGGTGTTGCCTATGGGAGCGTCTTTGTGCGACAGGCGTCTTTTGTAGCGCACGTTCCATCCCAAATGCAGTGGTCCCCATACCTGTGCATCGATGCCAAACACCACTTCTATCCAGTGCTGGTTGCACGATGCGGCATCAATGGCAAACGAGGTGTTGCCTCCCCATACGGGGTCGGTGATGTCGGTGCGCGAGATGTCCACGTTGTAATAGGTAAAGGCATAGCGCACACCGCCGTAGAACTTGTTGGCAGAGTGCTTGTTTTTCAGTAGGTTGATGTCGCATCCGATACGGAAATAGGGTGCCTGTGTCTTGTAGGTCAGTCCAGTAATGTCATCGTTCTCGTGGTTTGCCATGCCATAGCCCAGTTCCACAATGGGATAGTACTGGTCGTGTAGATTGAAGCGTAGTGCGCCTTCTATCTCTCCTGTACTTCCTATGGCGCGCATGGCAGGCCCAACCAAGTCGAACGACAGCTGCATGCCGTTGAAAAACGGGATGGAGTCTTTCTCCACCACAAAGGTCTTTTGCTGTGCCTGAGCTGCCGCAGTGCTACCTATATATAACAGCACGCTAAGGATTGCTCTTGAAAAGAAGATGCAGATGGGGTGTTGAGGCGTCATAGTCAACTGATGCTTTATTTATGATAACGTCTTCAAGTAGGGTTCCCTTTGCTCTCACACGTGTGATGGTGTGGAAATATACTGCCTGACAATCCACAGACTCAAAGCGTGGCTCGTTGGTCTTCTCTACAAATACGGTGTCTTCGGTCACAAAGTTTTCGCCTTTTACTTGTAGCACGATAGTGTCTTCTGCCAAACTGAAGCTCATGGGGATGGAGAACGACTTGGTTCTGACACTACGGTTGAGCAGCAGCGTATCGGTACCGTTAACTCGGGGAGAAAACACATTGAGCGTGTCCTGCAATTCGGCTGCCACTCCCTCTGCATTGCACACCAGATAACTGCACATCACTGTGTTCTGTACCGGACAGTCAATAGATGAGCATGAGGGCAGTGACAGGGTGCCAATGAGCATCCATGTGGCAGTGAGTAGCGGAAGCAGCAGCGTTCGCAGTAGATTCATGGGCTAAATTTCCTCCTCTATTTTGTAGTCGTTCCTGTCGTGAGAAGAGCGGCTCACCAAGTCACCGACAAATCCGGTGAGAAACAGTTGGGTGCCGATGATCATCATGGTCAGTGCAATATAGAAGTAGGGCGAGTCGGTGACCAGTCGCTGGGGAATGCCTTGTGTCAGAGCTGTCTCTTATACACATCTCCGAGCCCACGAGACAGGC
>CALZNR010000249.1 GCA_945827565.1 uncultured Prevotella sp. | reverse complement strand
ACACACTGCATATCGTCGGCAGCGTCAGATGTGTATAAGAGACAGGTGGAGGTGTGGAGCGAAGAAGAGAGCAAATACATCCTTGCCAACAAGCGCAGGTTTCACGATAAATACTTCTCGCTGTTCACCCAACTGGAGTTCAGGGTTACAGACCTGTGCTGGGCAGACTGGCTCTCCCTTTCCGCCTCCTATTCCAAGGTGAACAAAGACATACAGACAGGGGCCATGCAGAACAAGGTGTATGGCGATGCCGAGCGACACGAACAATCATACAACGTGGCACTGCGATATGCCAAACAATGGAGCAAGCTGAGAGCTCAGCTTGACCTCTCACACACATGGAACCACAGCGAAACGGTAGATACCACCTTTAGGAAATACGACTGGGACGGCACGTGGCTCCCCTCTTCGGGCAACGAGATGAACAACAAGCCCAAGAGCATCAGAACATACAAGCGTCCGCTGACGGTGGTCAACGCAGGAGTGGACTATGCCCTGCACGAGGGGCATCACCTTGCACTGAACTACATGATGAACCGCAGAGAGAACAACCGCAGAGATGATGTGGATAAAGATTTTGAACCCACCAACGATGTGGTGACCAAGCATATCCTGTCGCTCACCTACTCGCAGCAGCTGTTCAGCAACAGGTGGCAGAACTTCGGTTTTATCAAAACCTACATCAACAGCACATCCATCAAGCAGAAAGACAACAGCACCATCACTGGTGCCGACAAAATAGAGAGCGATGCCACCAACACCTACTGGGGAGGCGGACTGGGCAGCCGATTCACACTCTGCAAATACCTCTCTGTAAAGGCCTCTTACGAGCACAGCGTACGACTTCCGCTCTCCATAGAACTGCTGGGCAATGGCACCACCATCTACCCCAATCTGACACTGAATGCAGAGCAGAGCAACAACTACAATGCCGGACTATACGGCAGTTGGAACATAGGCAGTGGGCACACACTCAACTACGAGGCAAACGCCTACCTGCGCCATGTGCTCAACTACATCAGGGCAGTCGTGTCAGAGCGTGACGGCATGATGCAATATGTCAACGAACCAGCCATCCGTATCAAGGGCATTGACCTTACAATTGACTACACCTGGCGCCACGCACTGCAGATAAGAGCAAACGGCACCTACAACGATGCGCGCAATCTAAGGAAATACAAAACCGACGGCAATCCCTCTGCCACATACAAGAACAAAGTGCCCAACCAGCCTTGGATATACGGCAACATAGAGGGTTCATATACCTTCAGAAACCTCACTGCATGGAAAGACAAACTGCAGATAGCCATTGCCCACCAATGGATTCACTGGTACTACCTGAACTGGGAGGCCTACGGAGCACCCGCCTCCAAGGCACGTATTCCCACACAGAATGTCACCGATATAGACCTGACCTACTCCTGGCAACAGGAAAGATACAACCTCTCACTGTCGTGCCGCAACGTGTTCGACCTGCGCACCTACGACAACTACATGCTGCAGAAGCCCGGCAGAGCCATCTATGCCAAACTCCGAGTATTCATCAACTAAATAAAAAACACCTTTTAAAAAAACACATTATGAAGAAACTTGAAATCCTATTCCTGGCAATGACAGCCATGCTGCTCTCTGCCACATTCACCGCATGCTCAAGCGATGACGACCCACAACAAACTCCAGACAACGATGAAACCGGCTACCACTTTGACCTGTGGGTGGCATTAGACAAGCACGGCGGCATGGGGCGCGACGTGCAGACCTTGGTGAGAAGTATGGACAATCTGGAGGCAGGACAAGCCCAAATCAACTTTGAGGGAACAGGTGCCGAGGTAAACTCACTCATCTCTATGGAGACCATCGTGAAAGACGGATATTATTATCAGGTGCCCGTGTCTGCCGACCGATTCAGTAAATACACCATCAAGAACAACACCATCACACCTGTAAAAGAGCGCAAATTCGGTACCAACACCTACTCATGTCGCAAATACACCCACGCCTGGATCAACGACAACACACTGGTGATTGTTGCAGCCAAAGGCGACAACAAGTCGCTGCAATGGACCAAGTTGAACACCGATGACATGAGCATCATCAGCGAAGGAACACTCGACATCAAGCTCCCTGCACAATACGATGAAACAGCAGGCAGTGCTGCCTTCTTCACCACATCAGGCATCCTTGTATATCGACAGGCAGACAACAAGCTCTTCTACTTCTATCATGGCAAGAACAAGGTGTCTGGCACAGAGAAGACACCCGTAACCCCCATGCACATTGCCATCATCAACCCCAGCACTATGGCAATAGAGAAAGACACTCCCTGCAGCAGGAGAATATACGGTTTGCAGACAGTGGGCACCGCCTATGGAGAACTGTTGCAGAAGAGCACATTCATCTCTGACAACAACGACCTCTACATCACCTGCTTTGCCACAGAAGAGAGCGGAGAGAAGAGCTATCTGATGAAGATACCAGCAGGAGCCACAGACTTTGACTATGACTACAACGGCTTCCCCGTGAACGGCAAACTGTTGGCTGTGGAATATCTGGGCGGCAACAAGATTGTGGCATACGCACGCGACGACGCCAAAGGCACAGGCATTAACGACTTCAGCCACTATTACATCGTTATCGACATAGCCGAGAAGAAAGGCACACCACTGAGCTATCAGGGAAATGCCCTGGGATATAGCAGCGGCAGATTCTCTTCAAGGATGGCACAAGCCGACGGCAAAGCCTTTGTGGGTATCGACGAAAAAGACAAGAACCCGCAGATCTACATCTACGACTCGAAGACAGGCGAAACCGTCAAGGGCGCCGAGATGGCCAAGGGCTATTATTTTGAACAAATCAGAGTGGTTAAAAACACAAAATAAATTTATCTTTCTCACTTTTCGGGGGCATACTGGATTGCGACAATTCGGCATGTCCCTTTGGGTGATATAAGAGAATGAACGAACCACATGGATTCAAGTAACTTCATAAGACAGAACATTCAAGGTAGGTTCTATAAATTAGCTTTGATGGGATTTTGTTCTATCTTCGAGCAGATTTGATACCGAAGAGAGGGCAAAAGACCGCAAAGGTAATTCAAAAAAAGAATTGTAATTGATAGAACCTACCTCAAATAAAAAGCGGTGCAAAAGGGGAATAAAAATTGGCTGTTATGCAAAATATGAGTAACTTTGACCTCTGATACACCGACAAGGACATCCAAACAAAACATATCTGATGAAAATTTCAAGAACGCTATACCTCATCCTGCTGGTTTGCCTTGCCTCGTGCGGCAACAAGCGCAGCCACACTGCCACCAGCGAGAACGCATATACGCCCAGCGACACCATCAACACGATAGTGC
>CALZNR010000248.1 GCA_945827565.1 uncultured Prevotella sp. | reverse complement strand
TTCTGCCTGTCTCGTGGGCTCGGAGATGTGTATAAGAGACAGCAGCAGGAGAAAGACAAGAAGATGCTTGCCGATGACCGTAAAGCACAGGAGAAGGCAGATGATGAGCGCCCCGTGTTCAAGGTGCAGATTCTTGCTAGTCAGCGCAGCCTTCGTCCTGGCAGTCGGCAGTTCAAAGGAGAGAATGAGGTGGATGCCTATCGCGAGAACGGACTGTATAAATACACCCGTGGAGCCACTACCGACTACTACGAGGCATCAAAGCTCAGAAAACAGTTGGCTGCCAAGTTTCCCGAGGCCTTCGTCATTGCCTTCAAAAATGGGGTGAAGATGAATATCAACGAGGCAATAATGGAGTTTAAGAAACAAAAGAAATAAGATAGAACCATGAAAAAATACTTTACGAAAGAGGTGCAGATTGCCCTTGTGGCCATCGTGGGCATCGTGGTGTTATTCTTCGGACTGCAGTTCCTCAAAGGGCTCAGTCTGGTAGCCAATAGCAATGTCTATCCCGTGGCCTTTCACGACATCAGCGGCTTGTCGGCATCCAGTCCGGTCTATGCCAATGGTTATAAGGTGGGTGCTGTCAAGGGCATCGACTACGACTATGAGGGCACAGGCAGCATCGTGGCACATGTGGAACTGGATCCACAGATGAGAGTGCCCCGTGGCACCTCTGCAGAGATAGCCTCCGACTTCATGGGCAATGTGAAGATGAACCTTCTCTTGGGCAGCAATCCTGCCGACCTGCTTGAGACTGGCGACACCATACGTGGCGGACAGGGGGCAGGCTTGATGGCAAAGGCAGAAGAACTGATGCCTGCCATCCAGCAGATGATGCCCAAACTCGACTCCATCTTGAGAAGTATCAACCTGCTGCTGGCCGACCCGGCACTCGCCAATTCACTGCACAACGTGGAGCATATCACCGCCAATCTGGAGGAGACCACCCGTGGCGTAAACCAGCTGATGGGACATCTCAATGGCAGCGTGCCGGGCATGATGGAGCGTGCCGACCATATCCTTGCCAATACCGAAAGCTTTACCGAGAAACTGAGCAGGGTAGAGGTGGATGCCACCATGGCAAAGGTAGATAATACGCTGGCACAAGTGGAACAGCTCACCACCAAACTCAACAGCAAGGAAAGCACCGTGGGGCTGCTGATGACCGACCCGCAGCTCTATATCAATCTTACCAACACCATGCGAAATGCCGACTCACTGCTCTATGATCTGCGTCAGCATCCCAAGCGCTATGTGCACTTCTCGCTCTTTGGAAAGAAAGATAAGTAAGGTGCCCCCACCCGTACAAGTAGAACAAATCTTCAAAGTGTCGATTATTTAGACTTGGTATAAATTATAAAAAATCTTTCCAAGGAAATTGGAAAGAGTGTAAACAGCTCTAAATAACGGCATTGAACCCATTGCTCCGCACATGGCACCCCACGGTGTGCAGGTGCGGACTTTTTGATTTAAATCGCTGATATTCAAATTCTTTGAATTGTGCAAGAGGCGCATGGCGGGTGTTACAAAAGCGTGAGGAGGTAAATAACGAAAAATAAGGTACTTAGGGCGTTTTATATGCTGATGATTGTTTGAGGGCATTTTGTCAATTCAAAAAAAAAAGCGAAATTTGCAAACGCATTTCAGATGCCATATAACCTAACCGATAGAAATAACCCAATCAACACTTGACAAGGCGTGCCAATACGCCGCATCAACACATAATTAAACTGCCAAATGCAAAACAAGTACCAGATGCTCTGGGCAAATTGTCTTGCCATTATCAAGGACAATGTCACCGAGCAACAATACAGAACATGGTTCGAGCCCATCAGCTTCGAGTCGTTCTCTGAAGAAAAGAGGACGCTGGTGCTGCGTGTGCCCAGTCCCTATGTCTGCGAGTATTTGGAACAGTATTATGTGTCGCTGCTCAGCAAAACACTCATCCGCTGCTATGGTCAGGGCATCAGGCTCAACTATAGGGTGGTGGTGGATAAGGCACACAACCTTACACAAGAGGTGGAGAGTGCAGAGCCCGTGAATATTGAGGCTCCCAAGCCCACCGTCAAGGGCAACAGGGCTCCCTCAGTGCTCGATGCTGCTGCACCGCAACAGCTCAACCCCCAGTTGGATGTGTACAAAACCTTCCAGAACTTCATAGAGGGCAACAGCAACAAGCTGCCACGCACCGTGGGACTGTCTATCGCCGAGCATCCGGGCAAATCTACGTTCAATCCATTCTTTATCTTCGGACCGTCGGGCTGTGGAAAAACCCACCTCATCAACGCTATTGGAGTAAAGTGCAAGGAGATGTATCCACAGAAAAGGGTGCTCTACGTCAGCGCACGCCTGTTTCAGGTGCAATACACCGATGCTGTGAGGCGTGGCGTGATCAACGATTTCATCAACTTCTACCAGTCTATCGACGTGCTCATCGTGGATGATATCCAGGAGTGGGCCACTGCTCCGGGCACCTTAGACACCTTTTTCCATATCTTCAACCACCTGTTCCGCAATGCCAAGCAGATTATCTTGGCAAGCGACCGTCCACCAGTGGACTTGAAAGGCATGAAAGACCGCCTGCTCACACGTTTCAGTTGTGGACTTATTGCCGAGTTGGAGAAACCCAACATCCAGTTGTGTGTGGATGTGTTGCAGTCCAAATGCCGCCGCGACGGTCTCAAGATACCTGCCGATGTGATACAGTACATTGCAGAGACAGCCAATGGAAGTGTGCGCGATCTGGAGGGTGTCATCAATTCTCTGCTTGCCTATTCTGTGGTATATAACTGCCACATTGATATGCGCTTGGCAGAAAGGGTAATCAAGCGTGCGGTGAAGATAGACGAGAAGCCGCTCACGGTGGATGATATTCTGGAGAAGGTGTGCCAGCATTATAATGTGTCGCAGCAGCATGTGTTCAGTCGTAGCCGCAAGCGCGACTATGTACTGGTGCGTCAGGTGTCTATGTATTTCGCACAGAAATATACCAAGATGCCAGCCTCACGTATCGGTCAGCTCATCGGCAACCGCGACCACAGCACAGTCATCCACAGCTGCTCTGCCGTGGAGCAGCGCCTCAAGGTAGATAAGGCTTTTGAGGCAGAAATCAGTAGCATCGAAACCTCCTTCAAACTGAAGGGAGAGGAGCTGGATGCTGAGAAGTGAAACATAATCTTTTTCATCCTTAATACACAATCTTCAAACAACTAAACTTACAGGGTTAACAAGAGGGGGGTGGCACATGCGTGTCACCCCCCTCTCCTTATCATCCCAAATCGGCCATGAGCAGTTATCATCATAACGCTCATGGCCGATTTGGGATAATTGCTGTGTGTATGGCGTGAGGTTGCCTATCTA
>CALZNR010000247.1 GCA_945827565.1 uncultured Prevotella sp. | reverse complement strand
ACACACTGCATATCGTCGGCAGCGTCAGATGTGTATAAGAGACAGACCGTAATCAACTCGCTGGCATTGAGTTCTGCCCTTGAAGCACTGGGTGTGAAGACCAAGGTGCTCACCGCCATCCGTATGGAGCCTATTGGTGAGTTCTACACCAAATGGAAAGCCATCGAAGCAATGCAGGCAGGCTATGTATGTATCTTCTCTGCTGGTACAGGTTGCCCCTACTTCACCACCGACACGGGTTCCAGTCTGCGCGGCATTGAAATTGAAGCAGATGTGATGCTGAAAGGCACCCGTGTGGATGGCATCTACACCGCCGACCCAGAGAAAGACCCCACCGCCACCAAGTTTAAAGAGATTACCTACGACGAGATTTACGCTCGCGGACTAAAGGTAATGGACCTCACCGCCACCACCATGTGCAAGGAAAACAATCTGCCCATCTATGTGTTCAATATGGATATTGTAGGCAATCTGAAGAAGGTAATGGAGGGAGAAGACATAGGCACCTTGGTTCATTAAGTCTATAGTGCTTTCCCTCTTTTCTGACAGAGATACCAAATCAATAAGAAACCGCCCGATACAGTTGCATGTTGTATCGGGCGGTTTTTTATTCTGCTTTATTCTTCTGTGAATTCCACATATTCACCTTCATCATCCGAAATGATGCGTGCACCTGTTTGCTGGGGATTACGCAAATCAGTAATGGTGTTCCCCTCATCGGTATGCACATGCCGGTTTTCGTTGCTTTGTCTCTCACCTCTCTGAGATGTTCTGTCACCAGTTTTCCCGTTGAAGCCATACTGTTGCTGTCTTCTGCCCGTATAGTCACGGTTGTGTCTATTGGTTCGTGCATCGTCTTCAGAAGACAAATTCTTGAAGAACTTTGCACTTCTGTACAAGAAACGCAACACCACAAAGCCCACCACTGCGAATAACGCAAGCAGCAGAAGCACTATAGTCATCAAGCCCTTCAGTATCATGTCTTTCTATTTTGGTTGTTTTCAGCACTTGTTTCTCTTTGCTGTGAGCACTGACAAGAGCACATACCATGCCACGATGGCAGCAAAACCACTGATATGCAGGAACAAAATCATCGGCACACACGAGATCACGAAGATATACTTTACCTCGTTGCCCTTCCAGCCCCAATGTTTGAATTTCAGAGCAAACATAGGCACTTCAGCCACCAGCATATAGCTCATCAGCAGCATCAGCACCACTGTTCCTGTCACCATCTCTACCGTTTGCATCAAGTAGTTCTCCATTCCCACTATCAGCGAAGCCCAAAACAGTGCATTGGCAGGGGTAGGCAAACCAATGAATGAGGTAGTTTGGCGCTCGTCTAAGTTGAACTTTGCCAGTCTCAAAGCAGAGAATGCAGCCATGATAAAGGCAGAGAAAGGCACAATCTGCGCAAGATTGCCCCACACAGACATTCTGCACATTGACCAAAGTACACTGAATATCATGGCCGAAGGCGCCAGTCCAAAGGTGATAACATCTGCCAGCGAGTCGAGTTCCTTGCCTATGGGCGAAGAAACACCAAGCAAGCGTGCCGACATACCATCAAAGAAGTCGAATACAGCACCCATAACAATGAAGAAGAAAGCCTTTTCGTATAGTCCCAAAAAAGCATAATAGGTAGCTATTGCACCACAGATAAGGTTGCAACAGGTGATTGTGTTGGGTATGTTCTTGGTAATGAAGTTAGCCATTGTCTATTCCTTAATGAAGAGAGCCCCTTTCCATTGAAATGGGCATCCCCTTTCTATTTGGGCAGTTTTGCTATCATTGTTTGGTCGCCAGTGGTGGATTGTCCCATCTTGACACACACCTCCGAGCCCAATGGCAGATATACATCCACACGCGAGCCCAGTTTGATAAATCCGAGATGCTCATCAATAAAACACTCTTCACCAGCTTTGGCGTAGGTCACAATGCGTCGGGCCATAGCACCTGCAATTTGCCTGCACAGCACCTGATGCCCCTCTGGAGTTTCTATCAGCACATCGGCATGTTCATTTTCTTCACTTGCCTTGGGCAGCCATGCCTTGTGAAAGTTGCCGTCCTTGTGCTTCACCGAGAGAATCTTGCCATCTACCGGAAACCAGTTGGCATGCACATTCACCAAACTCATAAAGATTGACACCATCACCCTGCGGTCATGGAAATATTCGTTTTCGTCCACCTCTTCTATCACCACCACTTTACCATCTGCAGGTGCCACTACTGTGCGTTCAGTATCTGCATTGTAATAGCGTATGGGGCAGCGATAAAAATTGAGCACTATCGCCCAAACAGTGCCAAAGACAGCCACAAAGGCCCAAAAGGCATACTTACACTCTACAAACTGCCACAGTAAAACGGCAATTGCCACAATCAGCAGCAGACTATAGACCAAGGTGTTCGTACCCTCGTGGTGTATTCTTATCTTTTTCAGTTTACGGATTCTTTCTCCCATGTGTCGTTAGATTATTGTCTTAGACTTCCTTTCCATCCCTCCAAGAGGCGACAAACCGAGTACAAATTTACTTTTATTCAATTTGCAAAGGTAGGTTTTTTTTTAAACACTCACAAATATTTACCGCTTTTCTTTTGGTTGTCTCGGCGATTAGGAGTAACTTAGCATCGCAAAACCAATATCTTAATCCCTTTTTCCTTATGCAAGATTTCGTACACCTCCACGTGCACACCTATTATTCCATCCTTGATGGTCAGTCAAAGATCAGCAAATTGGTTGACAAGGCTATTGCCAACGGCATGCGTGGCATGGCTATCACTGACCACGGCAACATGTTTGGCATCAAGGAGTTTTTTGACTACTGTGGTGGTGTGAACAAGAAGCGCAAAAAAGATGGACTGGAACCCTTCAAGCCCATCTTTGGCTGTGAGATGTACGTGGCACGACGCAGAAAAGAGGACAAAGACAAGGATAAGGGCGACCGCAGTGGCTATCACCTCATTGTATTGGCAAAGAACGAGAATGGCTACAAGAACCTCATCAAACTGGTGTCAAACTCATGGGTGGATGGCTATTATATGAGGCCACGTACCGACCGTGCCGATTTGGAACGCTATCACGAAGACCTGATTGTATGCTCGGCATGTATTGCCGGCGAGGTTCCGGCAAAGATATTGGGCAGCAAAGCAGAGCGCAATGTGTGCACTGAAGAGGCATTGAAGCAACGCATGGATGAGGCCCGCGAGGCTGTGCAGTGGTACAAGCGGGTGTTTGGCGACGACTACTACCTGGAACTGCAACGCCACGAGGTGAAAGACCCCACCATACGCGCCAACCGTGAAGCCTTTCCCTTGCAGCAACGTGCCAATGCAGGATTGATAGAACTGCTGTCTCTTATACACATCTCCGAGCCCACGAGACAGGCAGAAATCTC
>CALZNR010000246.1 GCA_945827565.1 uncultured Prevotella sp. | reverse complement strand
ACACTGCATATCGTCGGCAGCGTCAGATGTGTATAAGAGACAGAACGGCGAGTGATGGCAGCCATACAATGCCTGCGTCCATGCCCTAACAAGTTACCGAAAAAGAAACGCCTACTTACTTCACCGCTGTTCTTACCCCTAAGACGGGAAGAAAGCCGCATCTGCAGCGGTGAAATGAACAAAAAACAACAAAATTAACCTTGGCACTGGCGTCAGATGCGAAGTGCCGAAAACAAACAAAAGAATGAAAAAAACTTACGTAACATTTCTTTCTCTTTGCTTGATGATGGTGGCTCTCGCAGCCAATGCAGCCGTGCGCACTTGGGACTTCACCAAGTGGAGCGAGGCTACAATCGCAAATCTGAAAGCAGAGGCAGCCACAGTCGTACAAGACGAGGCTGGTGCATGGCCTGCAGTAACACCTTGGCGCAGCTATGAGAAGGTTGCAGGACCTTCTGAAACGGATCCCGACAGGGGTGGTGCAGCCTATTGGTATGGCACTGCTGATCCCGGTGCTGACATCACAGCAAATGGTGTGGTGATTGAGGAACTCAAGGGATTACAGTTCCCCACAATGGCAGCTGGCGCTTTGGCCATTGCCATTGATTATCCTTCCACAAGTCTCGGTACATACAACGGAGGCGCATATCTGTGGATTGGCGGTAAGACCAATGTGATCACTATTCCCGCAGTGAAGCCCGGTTCTACCATCACCATGTATGTGGAATCTCACAAGCCAGTTGATGGTCGTGGCGTTGGTCTCACCGTAAACGGCACCGCTGTGGCTCCTACAGAGGGTTCAGAGAAACCTAAAGAATTGACCAAGTGCGTATGGGTGGTGCCCACAGAGGGTATCGAGACCGAGACTGTGGATGCTGTGTTCAAGAACAACAATGGCTGCCACATCTACTCCATCAAAGTGGTTGATCCT
Source organism: uncultured Prevotella sp. (assembly GCA_945827565.1). Taxonomy (GTDB): domain Bacteria; phylum Bacteroidota; class Bacteroidia; order Bacteroidales; family Bacteroidaceae; genus Prevotella. The sequence continues at coordinate 2,464 of CALZNR010000246.1, read as the reverse complement.
GCAAAACCTATCTTCCCCATCAACGAGGCTTTGACCGAGAACACTGGCAAGTTCGAGAATGGTGAGATTATCACTGGTACATACGTGAACGGTATGGTTGCAAAGGGCGGAAAAGGCACTGCAACTCTCTCGTTCGATACCGATGAAGCAACTGAGGGCGTTCAGGCATACGCTGTTGCAGAGAACGAAGTGGTTACCTTCAAATGGACTGGTTATCACGGATGGATTTCCAGTGGTAAGGACGAAGGCGTTTCCATCTTGAACAGTGATGGCAAGGCTTTGTTCAGCTATACCTACCGTGGCAGCGACTGCGTTTTCACAAATGCGACTATCGGCGGAGAGACCGTTGTAGGTTTCAAGGCTGAGGGCAAGAGCTTGCAGAGCGGTGACGGTTTCACCAAGTCTGGAAAAGAATATGCCAACGATGATGCCAAGAACACAGTGTTCACCGTGAGCATCTATGGCAAGGGCTTTGTGGATGTGAATATCGTCAACGGTAAGTTGGGCAAGACCTACAACTACTCTGCCATGCTTCCCGAAGGCTTCAAGATTGATTTGCTTTCTTTGAATCTGAACAACGTTTGTGGAAATACAGACCGTGCAGTTGGAATGAACCACCTCAGCATCGTTTCAGAGGAGTCAACAGCAACCTTCATCGACTATACTGTTTCAAGACAGTGCGATGGTGCAGAGATCGGCACCTATACCGCTACTGGTATGGTGGGCAAGGACGTGGTGTTGCCTACCTCTCCTTTCTACACAGAAAATGGTCAGAAGTACATCTACATGGATGCTACAGGTGGCGCACTTGCTGAAGACAACAAGGAGTTTATCATCTACTATGAGAAGGCTGCAGAATACTCATGGGTGCTCAATGCAGTGGATGCAGAAGGCAACGTGCTGAAGAAGATCAAAGAAGGCAAGGCCTTCCAGGATGATGCTGTAACAGTGTCTTATCCTCGCTATGTATTGCTTGAAGGCACTGCAGAGGCTCCCTCTGACAGTTTGCTCTACGAGGCTGGTGTAAACAACAAGGAGTACAACCATTACATCACCATGGATGCCGACAGCAAGCAGGTGAATGTGAAATATACCGCCAAGGAAGGCATAAGCCGCGTGGTATATTACTCAGAGGCTGAGGACATGAGCAACTACTACAAGAAGGAGTTGACCACTGGCAATGCTGCCATCCGTGCTTCTCAAGGCAAGGCAGTATATACCACTTACGATGCTTCTATCTGCACTCTGCCCGCAGGTGTATATAAACTCACCGTGGGTCTGTTTGACGCTACAAGAAATTTGGGCGATACTCTCAAGTTCAACAACAACAGAAGTGAAGTTGCTTCCTTCATCACTGCCGCTGTGAACCTCAGCGAGCAGAGCAAGGAGATTGTGCTTGCTGCTGGAAAGAACTCACTCTCTTGGGTAGCAGGTGGTTCAGAGAACTGGGGTCTTGACTACCTGTTCATCGAAAAGGTGAGCGACGACGTGCCCTACACTGCAGCTGCAAACATTGCAGAGGCTAAGACTCTGAATGGCACTCCCGTGGCTCTGACACTGACCAATGCCAAGGTGAACCTCTCTACACTGCACGAGGATATGTATCCTCAGTACACCCTCATCGAGGACGAGACTGGTGCACTGGCTCTGGAGCGTCAGTTTGCTGCTAAGTTGCAGGAGGCTACCGGCATCTCTCTGAACGAGGGCAAGCAGTACACTGGTACTATCTACGGTACCTTCGGCTTCGACAACTACAGTCGTCCTGTATTCTATCTCACAGGCAAGTCTCTCGAGAGCACTCTCGAAGCAACCGACTGCGTGGTGGCACCTGTAGAGGTGGCAGTATCTGACATCAACACCGACGAAGGTATGCTTGCCAACTTTGGTAAGTATATCAACCTGAAGAATGTAGAGTTTGGCAAGGTTGTAGGTGAATGGGGTAACTCTGATTTCTATCTCATTGCTACACGCACCATCGCCAATGGAGATTCAGCCACCACAGAGGTGAAGGATTCTATCATGCTCTATGACAACTATTACATCTTCCCCGAGAACATTCCTAACTTCATATCATTCACAAGCATCAACGGTTTCGTTGACAAGTCCTATGATGGAACCATCAACTTCTATCCCTTCGGTGAGTACTCAGCAGAGGTGAAGCCTGCTACTCGTGTGGCTAACATCGGTGAGGTGAAGAATATTGAGGATGGTGAGGACATCATTCTTACTCTCGATAAGGCTGTGGTTACTCTCTACACCATGGGTCACAGTGGCAGCCTCGTATTGCTTGAGGATGCTAAGGGTGGCGTTCAGTTGCAGACAGGCGACGGCTGGTTTGTACAGGAAGGTTTGGCTGATGTTATCGGCGTAACTCGCGACAGCTTGCAGCTCGATGGTACATTGTACTGCCGTGTAGAGACTGTCTCTTATACACATCTCCGAGCCCACGAGACAGGCAGAAATC
>CALZNR010000245.1 GCA_945827565.1 uncultured Prevotella sp. | reverse complement strand
TACACACTGCATATCGTCGGCAGCGTCAGATGTGTATAAGAGACAGAGCGTGGACTGCGCGACTTATTATGTGCCAGAAGGTTGTGATGATAGGTGGCAGGCGAACCGCCCCACTGAGAACCATAGCCACGTGCTCCCTTGGGATGCCCTGCCTTATACAAGCCCTCGTGCACCATGCTATACTGCACAGTGAGGAAGTGGCTGTCTTGGGTATTCATATTCTCCTCTACAGACCAGCCAAAAACACAGTGGTCGAAGATGAAGTTGTTACAGTTTTCCACTCCACAGGCCTGATCAGCCAGCACCTCTCCTGCAGTACTTGTGGCACCGCTGCGGAAACGAATATTACGCACGATGAAGTTCTGAGAACCTCCGAAGTTCACCTTATTGCGCGCCAGCACAATACCTTCACCAGGTGCAGTCTGTCCGGCAAGAGTCCAGTCTGCACGCTTCACACTCAGAGGGTCTTTCAATTCTATCACTCCACTTACAGCAAAGACAATAGTGATAGGCTCATCGGGATACTGCGCAAAAGCCCAGCGGAGTGTACCCCGTTTTCCTTCCACATCCTCCAAAGAGGTAACAGTGACCACTTTGCCTCCACGACCTCCCGTGGCATATTTACCGAAACCCTGTGCTGTGGGGAAAGCGAGGAGTTCTTCCTTTTCTGCCATCTTCACCGCCTTGCCCACCACGCCATGGCGCGACACCACACTCACAGTGTATGCAGCACCACTGCCGTCAGTGGTAAACGAGGGCTCGCTTGTTAGTCCAACAAAGTTGCCATCCTTATATATAATATATCCAGCCGCCTTGCCATCACTCTGCCATGTAAAGGTGTTGCCATCGGCTTCAAAGTTTGTAGGAGTAGCTGCACCCTCCAAGATATACTTATAGTCGAAGGGAACGTTTGAGAATTTCTCAAAAAGATATTCAGGATTCATGTATGCCTGCACCTCGGCATCGGTAGCCTGATGACCGAATGAAGCACGTGATGACACGTCCACGAGATTGCCCGAGGCATCCACGTTTTTATACTCCATGTAACAGCACTTGTTTTCCGTACCGCCCCACTCTTTCCATCCTTTGGCATTGATATGACTGCCCAAGGTGCACTGCAGGAACATGGTACCACACTTCTCTTTCCATGGGCGACCCAGATAGTAGGCTCCATTGGCCACACCCTCTTCTGCCACCACATTGCAACCACGGAAGAACAGACCTGCATAGAACGGGCTGACACTGAGTTCGGGATGCAGGGTACGGGTAAGTGTCAGTCCACAGTCAGCAGCAGCAGTGATATATCCACCACCTTTGACACAGCGAATCTCACAGTTGTCAAACCATTCCAGTCCACTATCGTAGATAAAATCGGTGGCACCTATGATGGTACAGTTGGTAAAATATCCACGCGAACCGATATTTGCCTTGTAGGTATCCTGATATCCGCTGAGCACACAGTTATTGAACAGGTGGGCATCACCCGAAGTGAAGAGAGCCTCGGCTTGTCCCACATTACCTGCGGTGTTTCGTATAGTGAGGTTCTCTGCATAGAAGCGAGTGGTGTAGATGTTCAGTGCAGCACAGTCATTATAGGTGTTCGAAGAATTGTTGCCACCACGATCTACCGAAGAGGTGAGGATGGTTGTTTCCTTGTTCTCTCCCACCAGACTGATGTATTTGTCGTGGCTGCTCTTGGTGCCGCAGTAGATATTCTCGTCATACACTCCAGGACGGATATAGATAATGCCTCGCGAACCATTGGGCACTGCATCGATTGCTTGCTGCACCTTGGTGTAGTCGCCAGAGCCATCCTGCGCCACGGTGAGCAGCACAACAGGAGCAGTAGCATCAGGAGCATCATCTACCTTCTCTCCACCACCGGCACCCAAGTCGCTCAGTGTGCCCACATTTCCCACAGGGTGATCGGTGGCATACTGTGCCTGTTCTGCCGTGATGGCTGTTCCAAATATCTGAATCTTATGTACACGGGCGGTCTGCTGCTGGGCTGTGCTATCTACTGCCACGCCAAAGACAGATGTACCATCGGGCTTTGTCTGCACCAAGGTAAGACCGTTATCGCCATCCCACACACGCCAACGGATAGACACATCATGGGCATCAATCACGTTCTCCATGAAATAGCCTTGATCGCTAAACACGGTGTAGCCAGCTTTGTGCTGGTTAGAGCCCATCCATACAAGCGGTTTCCAATCCTCATCTCCTATCTTGACATCGCACTTGATGCCACGCCCCCACGAGGTTGATGACCATGACCATTGTATGCGCTCCACATAGGGTATATGGTCTATCTCCATCCATCCGTGCAGACTGACACGTTTTTTGGCTGCCACATCAATATAGCCCTCGTTGCGACAGAACTGCACAAAGCCGGCTTCACCATATATAGGATTATTGTCGGCATCATATTTTATATTGTCTTCCAAATAAGCAGTATGTCCAGCCACCGTCCAGTCGTTATAGGTAGTGGCACTGTTGCCCGTTTTGTTCTCACCCAAATAATACTGGCGACAGAAAGCTGCTGTTGCACCTGCATAACCTTTATAACTGTTCTTATTGGCAAAGGTACAGTTATGAAACAGCACAGGATAGGTAACATCGGTACCCCCATTGGCAGGAACACGAAGGATGGCATTCACATAGGCACTGTCTGCCCATTCCGGACAGTCTTTACCTGTTTCACCTGTCCACACTTGTCCAGGCCACATCTCATCACTGAAGTTGATGTCTATCACTTTAGGATAAGTAGAAGCATTGCTCCATTGAGCAACAACAGAGGCAGGATCTAAACTGCCTTCTATCTCTGCCTGCACAGGCACACAGAAGGCGGCAAAACCCACCAACCACGAATAAAAAAGATTTTGCAAATAAGATTTTTTCATCAGGCGATCGCTTTAGGTTGAATCTAAGACACTGCAAATATAGCATTATTTATTTCATCCAACATCCCTGAAATAGAAGAAAAAACAGAAAATCGCCCTACTTTGATTATATTTTCCACCCAATGCTTCATGGAATCGGAAAGCACACCAGAAAAATACAACACAAAAAAAAGGTTGCCACTCTGCAAGAACAGCAACCTCATTTATTATATTTTTTCGATTTCATCAATAGGTACTCCTGTGGCTTTGGCTACAACCTCTATGGGAATACCCATTGATTTAAGCTGTTTGGCAGTTTGTCGCTGAGCCTCAGCAAATCCTTCTGCTCTTCCTTCTGCTCTTCCCTCTGCTCTTCCTTCAGCTCTTCCTTCGGCTCTTCCCTCGGCTCTTCCTTCGGCAAGACCCTCTGCTCTTCCTTCTGCAAGGCCTTCTGCTCTTCCTTCTGCAAGACCTTCGGCTCTTCCTTCGGCTCGGGCTTCCAGTCGGGCTTCGCCAGTGGCTGTGA
>CALZNR010000244.1 GCA_945827565.1 uncultured Prevotella sp. | reverse complement strand
GACTCACTTTGCCCGCAGCCGTTATCAGCACATCGCCCCCCTTGCGCAGGGTTTCCACGGCCTTCTCGTCCAGGGTGTCGGTGATGTAGATGCCTTTTGCATCATCCTCCGCCAGCTTTTGTGCGGCAGGATATACCCAGAAGTCCCATTCGTTGCAGCCGCTGATGCGCTCGTGCGCACAGTCCTCGCCCCTGAGATTCACGGTCAGGGTGTATTTGCTTGGTGCAGGATAGTGGCGCAGTGCAGACACAATGGTGCCCAGACGGTTGTCCTTGCCCAATGCTACTGAGGAGAGGTTGAAAGTGCCCTTGGCTATCACCTTGCCATGAGCAGACACAATGCTGTAATCTGCCTGTGCAGCGGTGAGGGCAGAACGGGCAGCATTGTAGGTCATCACCTCTACAGCCAGCGTGTCTTCATCGGTATATACAAAGCGTGGGAACTGTGCCAAGGGAACAAGAGGTGAGCAGAATTGCCTGAACCTGTTGGCATCGCAGTAGCCCTTTTCTTTCCAGAACACATTGAGCAGACCCACCATGGCAGAGCCCTGACCGCTGTAGTCGTTCAGTCCCAGCAGTTGGAATCCGCTGTAGTCCTTTGTTCTCAGGTTGCGTTCAATCTCGTATTTATAGCACAGCGTCTGCAGGTTGCCGCTTGCCATCAGGAATTTACGTCCCATGTTCTCCATGCCATTGGTGCGCAGCAGGTTGGCAAAGATGTCTATGTTGCCTGCCTTGTAGGCACCTGTATATTGGCTTCGCTCTTCCAAGTCGGGGAACACGCACCACTGTCCCTGTTCATGTGCAATGATGGGACTGTTGTTCACCACCGCTGTTGTTCCGTTGTCAAGGGTGCAGGTGTCGAGCAGGTGGGCTGGTACCCCCTTGGTCTTGAAGTTTCTTGGCAGCAGCAGCTGTGCATAGTAATTGTCAGTGGATTGTGGCTGATGGCGATCCCAGTCCAGTCCGCGTGCTCCGCCTTTGACGTGGTAGTCGCTGTTCACATCCCAAGCCCAGCCGCCACCTACCGATGCTCCGCAATAAACCCTGCGTGTGTCGCCGGTGCTATGCCAGTAATCCACAAACTCCTTGCACCATGTCACCCAGTCGCCAGCAGGTTCGTTGCCGGCGGCAAGCATACAGAACGAGGGGTGATTGCCATATTCCTTCACCATGCGCTCTGTCTCTTCCAGCAGGTATCTGTCGATGGTCATTCCCCGTTTCAGTCTCACCCCGTGGTTGGGCCATGACGGGCCTTCGGGTTGCAGGTAGATACCTATCTCGTCGGCAGCGTCAAAGGCTGCTTCGGGTGGGCAGTAGGAGTGGAATCTTACGTGGTTGATGCCGTATTGCTTGCATTTCTGGAATATGTGCCTCCAGTGCTCCTTGTCTGTAGGCGGATAGCCCGTGAGCGGAAAACAGCAGTTCTCCACTGTTCCTCTGAGCCACAGTTTTCTGCCATTGATGTAGAATTGCCTGTCCTTGATGGCTATCTCTCTCATGCCAAAGGTGGTGCATACGGTATCGCCGTTGACAGCACTTCTCAGTGTGTAGAGGTTGGGCGAGAACTCATCCCATAGCTTGGTGTCTTTGCCCAGTGGCAGGTGCAGGCTGTAGGTGCCCTTGTTGTTTTTGGCAAGTGTGTGGCGCTGCCATTTTTCGCCATCTGTTGCCACTGCCATAGTGCAATGCTTGCCACCACCGTCGATGGTATATTCCACTCTAAGGCTCATGGTATGGATGTCGGGATATACCTGCACGTTGGAGATGAACACCTGTGGCTTGAGGATGAGAGCCATATCGCCTGCAATACCGTTCCAGTTGCCTTGCGTTTGGTCGGTCACGCTGTGCGAGTCTTGTCCCACACACACGTTCTCAATGCCATTGTAGATGTTGATGTCGATGTGGTTGTTGGTGCCCGGTTGCACATACTTGGTGATTTCAAACAGGTGGGGCACCGACAGGGAAGAGTCTTTGCCCACCCGCTGTCCGTTGATGCTGAGGATGCTCTCAATATGCGGGCGTTCGAGCGAGAGGAACACCCTGCCTTTCTTCCACTTCTTGGGAATGAACACTGCTTTGCCGTAGCGGGCATGCCCTATGTAGTGTTTTTGAGGAGTGAGGAAGAAGGGAAACTTGCACTGTCCTGCTTTCCTGTATTTCTCCATGTGGGGGTTGAAGTAGAATGAGGAGTCGTACAGACTGCCTGTCCACTGCGTGTGGATGCTCACCTCATTGCCTTTGCCATTGGTGAGCATGGAGCCTGGCAGCACCACGCTGTCAGTATATGCACTTTCGTGGCCCATGGCAAACTGCCATGTGCCTTTGAGATCTATGCGCTGGGCGCAAACACTGTTGACTGCCATGAACAACAGGGCGAGCAACAGGAGCGGTTTTTTCTGTAGGTGTTTCATTGCACAAGTTATGTGTTAGGTGGGTGGGGTGCAGATTTTTTTGACATGTGGCTATTGCAGCAGACTAACCTTCTTCACCACTTCTCCCTCTCCGTTGCCACAGCCATATACGGGCATGTTTTTCTGGAGAGGCAGGATGCGGAGCTGAAGTTTCTGGGTTTGGATGCCCATCTCTTCCAGTCGCCACAGTCCGAAGAGCATGGGGCGCCCGTTGTAGAAATTGTCTGCCACCAATTGCCCGTTGGCATACAGCCGGGCGCAGTCGCCTTGATAGTCTATACGCACCATTTGTTGGGGGCTGTTTGCGGCAGTGCAGGGAAGCGTGATGTCGTAAACGGCAGCCTGCATAAAATCGCTGTCGGTAGGAGCCTCTGCCACCTTCTGACTGCCTATGGAGATGATACGCTCGCCCTTTGCCTCACTCAACTTCTTGCATGTCAGGGTGGTTACCTCTTGTTGGAACGCCTCCTTGCCTGTATAGAACAGGCGTTCGGCATCGTGTGCATGGAGCAGGTAGATGTTGCCATAGACAGGCTTGTTGGTGCCTTTGGGCTGGAGATGGCGCAGTGTTTTTCCGTTGGTCAGTGCTATCTCCGTGTCTATTCCTGCAATCTGCTGTAGGTAGATGCGCCCCTCTCGTTGTGCCACAATCTGCGCTGTGGCATAGCGTATGCCATCAATGTTGACAGGGAAGATGCAGGTGGTGCCGGCAGGGATGGTGATGGGTTTGGCGGGGAAGTTCACACCGCACACATTGAATTGGATACCCTTCTTGTTGGTGAGCGACTGTAGGCGTTCGTAGTTGTTGACAAAAACGAATGCGCTGTTTCCCTTGCTGCGGTACGACCATCTGAGGTGTGTGTCATCGCCCTTTTGAATGTCCTGTGGTGCAGGGAATGTGGCATCCATATCTGCCAGCATCTCGCCATAGTCTTGCATAAACAGGTGCAGTTTGCGCAGCATGAAATCTGTCTCTTATACACATCTCCGAGCCCACGAGACAGGCAGAAAT
>CALZNR010000243.1 GCA_945827565.1 uncultured Prevotella sp. | reverse complement strand
ACACACTGCATATCGTCGGCAGCGTCAGATGTGTATAAGAGACAGGCACCCACATTGACGGGAATGGCAGGAGGTGCAGGTACCTGACGACGAATCACGGCGTCAACCAGCTGCTTTTCTCCTCCTTGCGGATAACGCTGTTTCAGCGGCACCACCTCTATCCTGCTATCATTCTCTGTTTTTTGTTGCAGCAGTTCAATGGCTTTTGGCTTGTTTGTTTCAATACCAATATAGGCCTTGTCCACCTTAGCTGCTGCCATCAACAATTTCAGTCCTACAAGGATTTCATCGGGATGCTCCATCATCAGTCTATAGTCAGAGGTGATGTAGGGCTCACACTCCACGGCATTGATAATCACGCACTCGGCCTTAGCAGTGGGCGGAGGTGTCAGTTTGATGAAGGTAGGAAAACCTGCACCACCCATACCTGTAACACCTGCCACCTTGATTTTCTCGATAATTGCTTCGGGTGTCAGTTCTGGATGAGCCTCTATGGTCTCCAGTTTGTCTGAGCGGTCAATGCTCTCTTCCCACTCATCGCCTTCCACATTGATAATGATAGAGGGTTTGCGATAACCCGTGGCATCTACTGCTGCATCAACCTTGAACACTGTGCCTGAAACTGAAGAATAGATAGGGGCAGAAACAAAGCCACCCGCCTCGGCTATCAATGTGCCAACCTTTACCTTATCTCCTTTTGCCACCACAGGTTTGGCAGGTGCTCCGATATGCTGAGACAAGGGGAATATTGCCTGCTTGGGCAGAGGAGCCACTTTGGTTGGCACCTCGTGAGTAAGTTTATTCTCTTCTGGGTGAATACCACCGATTCTGAACGTTCTACTATTCATTTGTCTTTTCCTCCTGTTTGTTTTCAGGTTTCACATTAGGTGTAACTTCTACATTTGCAGCCTTCACCTCTGCAGCGGGAGCCTCGGCCTTAGGAGCTTTGGGAGCGGGGAAGTTCACTGCCACGATGGCATGTGTAGGACACACTTTCTCGCACTTTCTGCACAGGCGGCACTTGTCTGCGTCAATGTACGACAGGTTGGCTGTTATGGTGATGGCACCAAACGGACATTCTTTCTCGCACTTTCCGCAACCTATACAGGCGGCTTTACATGCAGCTTTTGCTGCGGGGCCCTTGTCTTTGTTAGAGCATTTTACATACACCTTGCGGCCCTTCAATCCCTTCTTGCGCAACTCAATGATGCCTCTGGGACAAGCCTTGACACAAGCGCCGCAAGAAGTACACTTCTCTTCATCCACCTCTGCAATGCCAGTCTCAGGATTTACGGTAATAGCACCAAACTGGCACACTGCTGCGCAGTCGCCACAGCCCAGACAGCCGAAGCCACATGCTGTTTCTCCTGCTCCACAGGCATGCATGGCACTACATGTGCGCAAACCAGAATAGATAGCCGTTTTGGGGCGCATTTCACAGGTGCCGTTACACCTTACTACTGCCACCTTTGCCTCTGCATTGGCCACAGCCATCCCCAGAAGGTCTGCCACCTTACTCATCACTTCCGCTCCACCTACAGGACAAGACAGTCCCTCGATAGAACCTTTGTCGGCGGCCTTGACTAAAGCATCCGCCAATCCACTACATCCTGGGAATCCACATCCTCCACAATTGGCTTGTGGCAATACGGATGCTACTTCCGCAAGACGCGGATCTTCCTTCACAGCAAACTTCTTGGAACAGATGAACAGCACCAAAGCGGCAACCAATCCTATGCTTCCAAGAGCAATGACTGCGATTAAAATAGAACATTCCATATTTTAGTTATTTAGATTTTAAGTATTCTCTGTCATTTTAACATCATTTGTCATCTCCCCTACTTTTCCTCATATCCGCCAATGCTGCGGTTGCAGCATGCCACTACTCTTCAATAGTAAACACAATCTCACGCCCCAAGCGTGAGCGAAACAGATAAAGGATAAAGTAATACGGAAGAAGCACTGCCAATGCAAGCAATGCGCTAAGCCATTCGGCAGCACCCAGCTGCAATGACACAATCAGCGTGAGAAACATCAGCAGAAAAGGCATACCGAAACTGTAAATCATGGCTTTTGCCACCACTTTGTTCTCAGCACACACCGTTACCTCTGTTCCTACATTCCACTGCTGTTTGCCACCGGGTACCCACACATCCACCAATTTTTCCTTGCTTTCAGAAGCATTGCACCGCGAAGCCACCTTGCACGACGCACACGCCGATGACTGCACAATACGCACAGTAACGTGATTTTGACAAACTGAATCAATGATGCCTTTGTGTTTGATTGTGTTATTCATCGGGCTCTTTCTTTTGCCTATGTGTGCTTTGCATAACAGTACACGACCATGCAAAGATAGTATTATCTTCTGAATTGGGCAAATAAATAGTTTACAACTTTATTTTTTTCTTTACAGGCTTGCTTTCATTCTGCAAACGGTCAAGGGCTGTCACCACATAAACGTACTTGCTCTTTCCCGTTTCGTAGGGAAGTTCTAAATGTGTTTCAGAAGTAATGGCAACGATATATCTGGGATTTTCGATGTCTATTTTCTCCTTGTGTTCAAAACGATAGACCACATATTTACGTGCCTCATCGTGCCATCTCTTTGCTTTAGGAGCACTCCAGAATAGAACTTTTTTCCCATTGATAATCAGCACTTTCACCTTTCTCACTTTATCTGGTGCTTTAGCATCAATAAAGGGCATCAGGGGTTGCAGGGCGGGATACTTCCAATACACATTTCTCAGCATCCCACCATAATTGCCCACATTGTCAACTGCTGTTTTGGCATACCAAAGCACTGCACCGCACACATTGTTCATTTGGGAGCGCAGCTTGAACTTGGCAGGCATCTGATTGCTTCTCGGATGATTCACATCGGCATGGTTCACTGTGCGTTCCACATCCTCGCCTATCACCAATGGACGGTTTCCGGCATTGCGGTTCCACCACTTCAACAAGGTTTCATAGTCGGCAGTGGGGTGTCCAATCTGCCAGTAGAGTTGCGGCACACAGTAATCTACCCATCCATTGTTTACCCATAACAGCACATCGGCATACAGGTCATCATAGTTTTGCAATCCTTTGGTGTTGCTCCCGTTAGGGCTACTTGAGATGTTGCGATAGATGCCAAAGGGCGAAACGCCAAACTTTACCCATGGCTTCACAGAAACAATGGAATCATGCAACTGCTGAATGAACAGATCCACGTTATACCTGCGCCAGTCGCCCCTGTCAGAGATGCCGTTGCCATACTGTCTGTATTCTCTGTCATCAGGTATGATACACCCAGGCGAAGGATAAGGATAAAAATAATCATCTATGTGCAATCCATCCACGTCATATCTTCTGACAATGTCGCTCACCACACTACATATATACTCCCTATTCTGTTCTCTTATACACATCTGACGCTGCCGACGATATGCAGTGTGTAGATCTC
>CALZNR010000242.1 GCA_945827565.1 uncultured Prevotella sp. | reverse complement strand
TACACACTGCATATCGTCGGCAGCGTCAGATGTGTATAAGAGACAGAGTCGGTAGTCTGCGGCTGTTTGTTGCAAGTCTGTTGGTGTAAGACTGTCCACTCCCAGATGGTTGAGCACCATGCAGTAGGCACTGTTCCATTTATAGCTGTCATAGTTGTGGTGTATCTCCATGAATTGCTGTTCCAGATCGTCGGTGTTGGTGATTGCACCTTGGCGAATATCGTCTGTCAGTTGCTCCACTTCTGTCATGGGTAGCAACAGTCCTCCCATGTCCGTCCATGCCCCTGTGCCCATGCTGCTCTGTGGCAGTTGGTCGTGGTGCTTTTTCACGGCATCTCCCACATAAAGCCTGATGGCGAGGTCATAATATCTCAGTCCGTTGAGCAGTGCGCTGCGTTTGATGACGCAGTTGCCGTAGGTATAGGCAGCGGCACCTGCTCCCTGTTCTTGTTGCAGTGTCTGCAGTTCCCGTTTGCCGTGTACCAGTGCCTGTATCACCATGGGGTTGAGCCAGTCGAAGTTGACGATGCTTTTCCTCTCTGTGCGTGGGCGTTTGTCGCGTTTGCTCCATTTGTTTATGTCTCGCCATGTGCCCACTGTCAGCAGATTTCTTCCTGGCACGATATAGGTGGTGTCGCCGTTGCCTATCACATACGAGAAGGGTAGTGTTGCAGTGCAGGGGTGGTTTGCTATCTTGCCGATGCACACAGAGAAAGCTCCTATGGTGGCAGGCAACAGCAGGTGTGCACCGCTGGCTGTCTTGCATCCCCTTTCCAATGTGCCGTAGTGCACAGGACCTATCTTATAGGCATGATTGCTGAAGTTGGTGGCAGAGCCTGCATTGTAGAACGAGAGGGTGACACCTATGAGCAGTGTGGCTTTGTGGTGGCTCACAGTGAATGGGCCGCAGAAAGCGGCACATGCTTCGCCGTTGTCCAGGTGGGCATTGGCAAAGAACACGCTGTTTTCTGCTGAAAATCCCTTGCCGATATGGCAAGCCTCACCCACATAGCAGTTGTCTATCCTTGCTCCATCGGTCACCACCGAGCCTGCGGCAATGATGCTGTTTTTGCAGATGGTGCCATGTCCCATATAGCTGCCTGCCTCTGTGATGCCTGTGAGCGTACAGTCGCAGAGCAGGGAGGCTCCGCACACCTCGCAGTCGTCGCCAATCAAGGTGTTTACTACCTCTTGCGTGTGGATAATCTTGGCTCCGTAGCCCACCTGTCCACGTGTGGGTATGCAGGCTTGTGCCTGCTTCTTTGCCAGTTGGTGCAGCTGTTTACATAGGGAGGCATCTGTTTGCTCTGCATAAACCATCAGCGCCGCCATCTGCGATGACAGTCCGCTATACATCACCACGTTGCCGTTGCCAGCCTCGTTGCCCACTGCAATCAGGTTGCCCTGTGCAAAGGTGGCACCTGCGGTGGTTTCCATGCTGCCCACGTTGGCAATATAACAGCCATCGGCGATGTCGTAATTGCTGATATATCCGCCGATGTTCTCTATCAGACAGTTGTCGCCTACGCTCACATTGCACAGGGTGGCATGGCGTATGCCGCTGTGTGCAGCCAGTCCGTCGGTCAGTTCTATACTTTTCTCAAACAATCCCAGGGTCACCTCGCCATAGAAGTTCACATCTTGCACGTATGTGGCGTCAAAGTCTTCCGCCACAGCAATGTTTCCCCAGTCCTCGGCGTGACAGCGGTTCATTTCCAACTGATTGATTTCTTCCAGTGTCAGACTTCTCATGGCGCTCTTGTGATAGGTGTTACTCAAACATGTAGTCGGTATCTTGGTACAGGAAGTCGTTGTAGGGATATTTCTGCACGTGCAGCTCTCTTACCCTTCTGTACATGATTTCCCTCAACTCATCTATGTTCGTTTTGTCTTTGGCAGAGATAAAGATGCAGTCTTCGCCCAGTTTTGCCATCCATGTGCGTTTCAGTTCCAGCAGTGGCACGTTTTCTTTGGTCATGGGCGTCAGGTCATCCTCTTCTTTCTCCACCCATGAGTAGGCGTCAATCTTGTTGAATACCACCATCGATGGCTTATTGGCGCAGCCCAAGTCGCAGAGTGTCTGCTCCACCACTTTCAGTTGTTCTTCAAAATCGGGATGTGATATATCCACCACGTGTAGCAGCATATCGGCCTCGCGCACCTCGTCGAGTGTTGATTTGAAGGAATCCACCAGGTCGGTGGGCAGTTTGCGTATAAATCCCACGGTGTCGGCAAGCAGAAAGGGTAGGTTGTCTATCACCATCTTGCGCACGGTGGTGTCGAGGGTGGCAAAGAGTTTGTTTTCTGCAAACACCTCGCTCTTCGACAGCAGGTTCATCAGCGTGGATTTTCCCACGTTGGTGTATCCCACCAAAGCCACGCGTATCAGTCGGCCTCTGTTCTTCCTCTGTGTGTTCTTCTGCTTGTCTATTTCCTGAAGGCGTTGTTTCAGCAGGGTGATGCGTTGCAGAATGATACGGCGGTCCATCTCCAGCTGTGTCTCGCCCGGTCCGCGCAGTCCCACGCTTCCCTTTCCTCCTCCGCTTCCGCTTCCTCCACCTTGTCGTTCCAAGTGGGTCCACAGTCGTTGCAGTCGGGGCAGCATGTAGCGATATTGTGCCAGCTCTACCTGCGTCTTGGCTTCTGCTGTCTGTGCACGCATGGCAAAGATGTCGAGTATCAAACTGGTGCGGTCCAGTATCTTCACGCCCAGTTCTTTCTCTATGTTGCGTATCTGTTTGGCGGTCAGTTCATCGTCAAAGATAACCATTCCTATCTCTCGCTCCGCATCCTCCTCTTCTTTGATAAACTGCTTGATTTCTTCCAATTTGCCGGTGCCCACGTATGTCACCGAGTTAGGACCTGCCACTCTCTGCGTAAAGCGCTTCACGGTCACGGCACCAGCAGTGTCTGCCA
Source organism: uncultured Prevotella sp. (assembly GCA_945827565.1). Classification (GTDB taxonomy): domain Bacteria; phylum Bacteroidota; class Bacteroidia; order Bacteroidales; family Bacteroidaceae; genus Prevotella. The sequence goes on along the minus strand of CALZNR010000242.1, from coordinate 543 downwards.
GGAACTCCAGCTCGTCAAGATATTCATTGGTCTTGTCTTCGTCTTGTTCCTTGGTTATCAGTGCCACCAGCACGGCGGTCTCTGTCTTTGCGTCGGAAATGACAAATTCTTTCATTCAGTATGTTGGTATGTTAGTGTAAATTCTGTATGCTTGGCAGGGTGAGTTCAGAACGTGGAACGAATCTGGTGGCTCCCCTCTCAGTTGTATGTCAGGGAGGCATATCTCGGGAAAAGTCACCACGGCATCTACCCCCTATTGAATATGCAAAAATAGCCCTTTTTTCTGATATCCGCAAAAAAAGCCGACAAAAGGTGATGATTATCAGAACAATTTTTCGTCATAAGTCGTTCTTCATTGTGATGATGACGGCAACCTGCGTTCTCTGATGAGTTGTTTTTGCGTTTTGAGAGTTGGGGAGTGATGTAATTTTTTCCTCTTTCTTTCTCCGTCTTGTACTTTTTTTGTAAGTTTGCACTCGGATAATGTACTGTTAGACAACCGCAAGTGATGAAGATAAACAACAACAAGCGATGATGATGAAC
>CALZNR010000241.1 GCA_945827565.1 uncultured Prevotella sp. | reverse complement strand
GAGATTTCTGCCTGTCTCGTGGGCTCGGAGATGTGTATAAGAGACAGCGTTTCAGTTGTTTCCTTTCCATCCTTTCAGGTATTTTGCTTTGCTTTTTCTTTCTCCCGTATCTTTTTCCTTACAGGTGTTGCATGTCGTAGAGTCGCTTGTAATAGCCGTTTTTCTCTATCAGTTCGTCATGCTGTCCGCGTTCCACTATCTCTCCCTCGTAGAGCACAAATATCTCGTCGGCGTTCTTGATGGTGGAGAGTCGGTGTGCGATGGCGATGGTGGTGCGGCTCTTCATCAGTCGTTCTAGAGCCTCTTGCACCAGTCGTTCCGATTCTGTGTCGAGTGCCGATGTGGCTTCGTCGAGAATCAGTATGGGTGGGTTTTTCAGTATGGCACGTGCTATGCTCACGCGTTGTCTCTGTCCGCCGGAGAGTCGTCCGCCTCGGTCGCCTATCATGGTGTCGTATCCGTTTTCTGATTCCATGATAAAGTCGTGTGCATTGGCTATCTTTGCCGCCTCAATTACCTGTTCCATGGTGGCGTTGTCCACACCAAAGGTGATGTTGTTGTAGAAGGTGTCGTTAAACAGAATTGCCTCCTGGTTCACGTTGCCTATCAGTTGTCTCAGGTCAGAGATGCCCACATGTCTCACGTCTTTGCCGTCTATCAGTATCTGTCCGTCGCTCACGTCGTGGTAGCGTGGTATAAGGTCCACCAGTGTTGATTTTCCCGAGCCCGACTGTCCCACCAGTGCTATGGTTTTGCCTTTGGGCACGGTCAGGTTGATATGTTTCAGCACGTCTCTGCCCTCCACATAGTGGAACGACACGTTGCGCAGTTCCACCTGCTTCTCAAAGGCGTGCAGTTCTTTGGGTTGTGGCAGTTCCTTGATGGGGTTTTCTGCCTTGAGGATAAAGTCTATACGGTCCATCGAAGCCAGTCCCAGAGGAATTTGATAGGTGGCTCTCGACAGTTCTTTCAGCGGGTTGATAACGCTGTAGAGTATCACCATGTAGAAGATGAAGGTAGAGGCATCTATAAGATTGGAGCCGTCGAGGATGAGCCAACCGCCAAACCACAGTACCACCACGATGATGATGGTGCCCAGAAACTCCGACATGGGGTGTGCTGCATTCTGTCTCATCACCATGTCGTTCATGCCGCGTCTAAACTCGTCGTTGATAAACTTAAAGCGTTTCGACATCTTGCTCTCTGCTATAAATGCCTTGATGATGCGCAGTCCGCCCAGTGTCTCGTCCAGTTGGGCGATGATATCACCCCACTGTCCTTGCACCGATGCCGACTGGCTCTTCAGTTTTCTGCTCACCTTACCCATCACCCAGGCGGCGCCCGGTGCCACGATAAGCACAAAGAGGGTCATCTGCCAGCTCACTGTAAACAGGGTGATAAAGCACACCAGTATTGCCACGGGCTGGCGTATCAGCATGTCGATACTGCTGGTAATAGAGTTTTCCACGCACTGCACGTCGGCGCTCATACGTGCAATGATGTCGCCCTTTTTCTCTTCCGAGAAGAAGCTCAGGGGCAGTTTCAGCACTTTGTTATACAGTTGCACGCGTATGTCTCTCACTATACCTGTGCGCAGGGGCACCATGATGGCAGATGAGGCAAAGTAGCCCACTGTCTTGATGCCCGTCATCACTATCAGTGCCACACCCATAAACACCAGGGTGAGAAAGGCACCGTGGCTGTTTATCAAGTCTTGCACGTAGGCATATCCGTTGTTCACCACCAGATCTTTGTTCAGCGAGGTCCAGGTCCATTCCTTGTAGGTATATACTGTCTGGTCTATCTTGAACAGGATGTTGAGGATGGGGATGAGCACTACGAATGAGAACACGTTCATCCATTGCGAGAAGATGTTGAGCACCACTGACCACACCAGATACATCCGGTAGGGCTTCAGGTAGCGTGCCATTACTTGCAGAAACTGTTTTAGCATAAAGTAAGTGTAAATTTTATCTTTTTCTGAATTAGAGTGTAGCGCAAGCATGTTGCTTACAGGCGCCAATATACTAATTTACAAAGGTACAAGTTTCTTGTGGAAAGAACAAAAAAAAGGCAAAAAATGTCTTTCGTGGTGTTTAGACGAGAAAAATATGCCTACCTTTGCACACACGATTGCTCCTGCATGGGCGGGTGCCCTGTGGCAGCAGTAGTTATGCAAATCCATCGGTTATGAAGCAGCGCATCGTTTATCTTTTGTTGTTCTACTTGTCGGTACTCCTGATGTTTGTATTGCAGAAGTCGGTGTTTTTCCTTACCTGTGCTCCTGCCTCTGCCAGTTATGGCTGGGCCGACTGGTGTGATGTGGTGATCCACGGTATGTTGCTCGATGTGCCCACTGCGGGCTATCTCACGGTGCTTCCCCTGCTGGTGGTCATAGCCACGATATGGGTGCCTCGGCGTGGTTCGTTGCGCCTGCGTCGCTGGCTCACCCCCTACTATGCTGTGGTGGCATTGTTGCTGGCACTCGTCTTTGTGGCAGATGCCTCTCTCTATCCTTTCTGGCAGTTCAAGCTCGATGCCACGGTGTTCATTTATCTCGATTCGCCCAAGGGTGCTGCCGCCAGCGTGTCGGCAGGCTATTTGGTGTGTCGTGTGTTGCTGTGGCTGTTCTCTGCTGTTGCCATGGTGGCATGTTGGCGCTGGCTCACTCCGCTTGGCTTGCCTGCCCTTGCTGCCGCCTGCAGTCTGCCTCGCCGCTTGCTGCACACGCTGTGTATGCTGGTGCTCACTGCCCTGCTGTTTGTGTCTATCCGTGGCGGACTGGGCGAATCTACTGCCAACATCGGCAAGGTGTATTACTCTGAAGAGGCTTTCTTGAACCATGCTGCCGTGAACCCGCTGTTCAGTATGATATACTCCATCGACAAGACACAGGATTATGGCGAGGAGTTCCGGTATTTTGATGAGGCAGAGCGCAGCCGTCTGTTCAGTGGCATGTATCCCGACACGGCTGCCGACACGGTGTCGCTGCTCACCACCAGGCGCCCCAACATCATCATCATCCTGCTCGAGGGCTTTGGCGGAAAAACGGTGGCTGCCACGGGTGGTTCGCCCGATGTCACGCCCCACTACAATCGTCTGTGCAGGCAGGGAGTGCTCTTTTCCAATTGCTATTCCAACAGCTATCGCACCGACCGTGGTATGCTCTCTGCCCTGAGTGGCTATGCCAGTTTTCCCAATATGTCGGTGATGAAGGTGCCTGCCAAGAGCCGCACCCTGCCTTGCGTGGCATCCACGCTCAATGGTGTGGGCTATCGCAGCAGTTTTCTTTATGGGGGCGATATCAACTTCACCAACATGCAGAGCTATCTGCGCACTGGTGGCTATGGCACCATAGTGAGCGATGTGGATTTTCCTGCTTCGCAAGAGCGAAACAACCACTGGGGCTATGATGATGATGTGACCTTTGACCTGTCTCTTATACACATCTGACGCTGCCGACGATATGCAGTGTG
>CALZNR010000240.1 GCA_945827565.1 uncultured Prevotella sp. | reverse complement strand
ACACTGCATATCGTCGGCAGCGTCAGATGTGTATAAGAGACAGCCACAGCCACATTGGCAAAGTCGAGCCCCTTGCTCACCATCTGCGTGCCAATGAGGATGTTGGTATTCCCCTGCGCAAAATCGTTGATAATGCGTTCATAGGCATTGCGGGTGCGAGTGGTATCAAGGTCCATGCGTGCCACACGTGCATCGGGAAAAAGGGTGGCCACCTCTGCCTCTATCTTCTCTGTGCCAAAGCCTCTTGCCTGCAGATCCTTGCATCCGCACGCTGGGCACTCTACAGGCACCTGATAGGTGTAACCGCAGTAGTGGCAGGTGAGCTGGTTCATGTTGCGATGCAATGTCAGACTTACATCGCAGTGCTGACACGAGGGTACCCATCCACACTGCTTGCATATCACCATGGGTGCATAGCCTCTTCTGTTTTGAAACAGTATCACCTGTTTGCCCCGTTGCAGTGCCTGCTGCATCTCTCTGAGCAACAGGGGCGAGAAAGGTCCCTCCATCATTCGTCGGTGGCGCAGGTCTTTCACATCCACCACCGTAATCTCGGGCAACTCTATGTCTTTGTATCTTGTGGTCAGTTCCACCAGTCCATACTTACCCGTTTGCGCATTATAATAACTCTCCATCGATGGTGTTGCCGTGCCCAGCAGAGTTTTGGCACCACACATCCCTGCCAGCATGATGGCTGCACTGCGCGCATGGTAGCGTGGCGAGGGATCTTGCTGCTTGTAGCTCGTTTCATGTTCCTCATCAACAATCACCAGTCCCAATTTTTTGAAAGGTAGGAACAGGGCAGAGCGGGCACCGAGAATCACGTCGTAGGGACAATCGGACAACTGCTTGTTCCATATCTCCACCCTCTCGGCATCCGAATATTTGCTGTGATAGATGCCCAGTCTGTTGCCAAACACGCGGCGCAGGCGTTCCATCATCTGCACTGTCAGGGCTATCTCGGGCAACAGATAGAGCACCTGTTCGTGACGGTCAAGTGCCTGCTGTATCAAGTGGATGTATATCTCTGTCTTTCCTCCCGAGGTTACTCCATGAAGTAGGGTTACATGGTGCTTCAGAAAAGAGAATACGATTTCGTTGTATGCCTTCTGCTGTGCCTCGCTGAGTTTCTTTATCCGTTCCGGATGGGGCTCATCACCGTGGTTCAGTCTGCCCACCTCTACCTGATAGCTCTCCAGAATACCACGCTTGATGAGTGCCTGCAGCACCGCCACATTGGCATGAGAGGTGTTGAGCAGTTCTTCTCGGGTGATGCCTATGCCACTCTGTTCTTCGTTGGCAGCGGGCGGCAGATTGTCGTAGAGCAGCTGGAGAAAGGTGGCAAGCATGTGTTGCTGCTTTTCTGCCCGCGCCAGCATGTCCATGGCAATGTGCTGTGCCTGCTCGGTACGGAAGTTTTGGGTAAGACGGATATAGGTCTCTGTGCGTGGCTTGTAGTGCTCTTCGTTTTTTAATCCGGCAGGAAGTGCTGCCTTGAGCACATCCCCAAGGGGCGACATATAATAATGGGCTATCCACTGCCACAGTCGGTATTGTTCGGGCAGTAGCACTGGTTGCTGGTCGAGTACCTGCAAAATGGACTTCAGGGAGTTTGCCTGCGGTTTGTCTTGATGCACTCTCACCGCCATTGCCACATACGTCTTGGTCTTTCCCAAGGGCACCACCACCCTCATGCCAAAACTTACCCTGCCCTCCATTTCTGTAGGGACAGCATAGGTGTATAGCCCCTCGAGAGGCAGGGGAAGAAGTACATCAACGTAGTGCATGAACAAGCATCATATCCATCCCAGCTCATGCAGGAAGATGAGCAGGATACAGGTGGGACAAACAAAGCGTACAAGGAACAGGAAGTAGGGGAAGAACTGCGCATATACCATGCCGCCATTGGTAAACTGCTTATACACCTTGGACTTGGGTGCCACCCAGCCCACATAGAGTGTGGTGAGAAAGGCTCCCGCAGGCATCATCAGCTGTGCCGTGAGGAAATCGAAGAACGACAGCAACGGTTTGCCCCACAACATGGCTCCAGGACAAGCACCCATAGAGATGGAGCTGAGCACACACACCACCGAAGCGGCCGTAGTGACAATCACCACTGCTACCTTGCGCGACAGGCGCATCTCTTCCTGAAAGAAGGCAGTGCCTATCTCATGCATCGAGATGGTTGAAGTGAGAGCCGCTACGGCAAGCAGGGAGTAGAACAGGATGCCGATGACATAGCCAAGCGATGGAATGGCTGAAAAAGCCTGATTGAACACGTTGGGCAGGGTGATGAAGATGAGCGACGGACCGCTATCAGCATCTACACCCACAGAAAAGGCTGCGGGGAATATCATCAGACCTGCAAGGATGGCCACAATACTGTCGATAAAGGCAATCTGCCCAGCCGACTTGAACAGGTTGATGTCTCTGCCAAAGTAAGAGGCATAGGTACACAAGCACGCCGTACCAAGACTCAGGGAAAAGAATGCCTGTCCCAAGGCATCAAGAAACACATCGGCATTTACCTTACTGAAATCGGGCTTCAACAGGAACTCTACTCCCTTGATTGCCCCGGGCAGCATACACGATGCCACCACAATGATAAGCAGCAGAACAAAGAGGATGGGCATGAGCAGTTTAGAAACACGCTCTATGCCACCTCGCACACCCTTTGACACCACTAAATGGGTGATGACAATAAAACCAAGAGCAAACCAGATGGGAGTGAACAGCGACGAAGAGAAATTGGAGAAATACTGACTGATGGCTGTTGCATCGCCATTCAAACGCCCAAAAAATGAGGCAAAAAGATAGTGCAGACACCAGCCTGCCACCACGGAATAGAAGCCCAGGATAATGGTGGAGGAAAGAATACCCATATAGCCCACCAAGCGCCATGCCTTAATGCCCGACAGCCTGCCGTATGCCCTCACTGCATTGGTTCCGGCGTTGCGCCCCACGATAAACTCGCACACCATGCCGGGGATGCCCAGCAACAGGATGCACACAATATTGAGGATGATGAAGGCTGCACCACCATCTTGTCCCACGGTATAGGGGAAACGCCATATATTGCCCAAGCCCACCGCCGAACCGGCAGTGGCGAGGATGATGCCCATACGACTACGGAAATTGTTTTTTGACAAACGTGCCATGAGAAGGAGATTAGAGGATGACTAAATCCAGCCAAACTGGTGCATGAAGACCAGCAGGATGCAAACGGGACACACATACTTGATGGAGAAGAGATAGGCTCCAAACAAACTGCCACGCAGCGTGCCAAAGTTGGTAAATTCTTCGCGCACCGTTTTATGGGGTATAAACCAGCCCACAAACAAACAGGTGAAAAAGCCTCCTAATGGCAGGAATATCTGTCCGGTAACAAAGTCGAACACATCGAAAAGTGACCTGTCAAAAATCGAAATGCACTGATAGCCGCCCAACGACAAGGAGCAGAGCACACCCATCACCAACACACCCAT
>CALZNR010000239.1 GCA_945827565.1 uncultured Prevotella sp. | reverse complement strand
TTCTCAAAAACAGAAGTTGTTATCATCATAACGCTAATGACCGATTTGGGTTAAAAAATAAAATTGTAACTTTGCACCCATTACAAACCCCATATCTGAAGAACTTATGAAGAATGTAATCAAGAAATCTGGTGCATTGTTGGCACTGACAGCCTCCATGCTGTTCACTGCGTGCAACGAGCAGAGTGTGGCACCAGTGGCAGAGACGGCAGACACGGCAAGCATAGTGACTAACGTGATGATGAGTCGCAGAAGCATACGCGCATACAAGGACTCTGTGGTGAGCAGAGAAACACTGAACGAGATATTGCAGTGTGGCATCAATGCCCCCAACGGCAAGAACCTACAGTCTTACGAAATCAGGGTCATCGATTCTGCTGCCCTCATCGACTCCATAACGGCTGCTGTGGTGAAAGACAATCCTAAGATTGCCGAACGTCCGGGATTCAGGAATATCTTTGTCAATGCTCCCTGTGTGGTGTGCATTGCCTGCGACCAGCACTACGACATGGCACAGGTGGATTGCGGACTGCTGGGCGAGAATATTATCTTGGCTGCCTGGACAAAGGGTATAGGCTCGTGCTGTCTGGGCAGTTCGGCACGATGGATATTGGACTCTCCTTCTGCCAAGCCTTTCCTCGACCGCATGGCTTTTTCCGAAGGCTATCAGTTGCTCTACTGCATTGCCCTGGGCTATCCCGATGAAGCACCTGATGCCAAACCAAGGCGCAGCGATAAAATCAGATTCATTGACTAACCTGTAGGCAGGCAGCAATGCCGTTTATCTGCCAATGTAAGTAAGCATAGCAATGAGTGCATTGAGTATATTGTACCTCGTTTTGCCGTTTCCCCTGTTCTTCATCCTGCACGATGCAGAGGAGGTGGCGGTGCAGCACCGATGGATGAAGGCACACAGCACATCACTGGTAGCACGATTTCCAAGGATGCGCATGATGATAGACCGCCTGTTGTGTCTCAGCACCAAGGCCTTTGCCATAGCAGCATTTGAAGAACTGGTGGTGTTGCTTTTGGCCACAGGCTATGTGCTGGTGGGTGGTGCTTGCGCCATGCAACTGTGGTCGGCACTGTTCATGGCTTTCTCCCTCCATCTGCTGGTTCACCTTGCGCAAGCCGTCATGGTGAGGGGCTATGTGCCGGGAGTTGTTACAAGTGTGCTGTTGCTGCCCTATGCCGCCTATGGCATCCGCAGCATTCTGCTTGTGATGAGTGCTCTGGAACTGGCTGTATGGAGCATATTGGGTGTGCTGATGATGATAGTGAACCTGCGGTTTGCCCACTGGCTGGGAATAAAGACAGGCAAGCCATAGGGCAGGATGTGGGGAAAGTGGAAGTAATGTTGACGAAATAGAGCCATGATGTTTCAAGAGAAGCATCATGGCTCTGTACATATCCTCTGTGCATCATGGCAGACTGGCCTGTGCATCGTGGCTGTTCTTGTAGTCGGTGGGCGAGGTGCCCATGCTTTGCCGGAAACTGCGACTGAAGTACTTTGGGTCGGTAAAGCCACATTGAAAAGCCACATCACTCACCGTGAGCGCCGTGCTCCGCAGCAGTTGACATGCCTTGCGGATGCGTGCCTGTCGCAAGAATTCACCGGGGGTTACACCCATCAGGCTCTTCATTTTGCGTTGTAGCACCGAGCGGCTCATGGCGGCAGCCTCTGCCATCTGCACCACCCCTATCTCGGCATCACCCAAGTGTTCCTCCACGTATGCCGTAACCCGCTGCATCATGCGGTGGTCGGCTTCGCTCACTTGCATGGCATCCGCCTCTTTTTCTGTCATGGCTGTTTCTGGCGTTGTGGGTGCAGCATCGCCCTTCACCCTGTCGAGCAGTGCCAGATAGGCCTGCAGGGTGTCGTGCTGGCGCCTTTTGATGCGCTTTATATAATAAATAATGTAGGCGCAGAGGGCAAGGAAGAGTGCAGCAAGCACTATCCACAGCAGGGTGGCATAGCCCGTTTCCCAGAAGGTGGGCGGCACAAGGATGACCAGCGTGCGTAGGTGGCTGTTCCACTTGCCACTGATATCGGTGGAGCGCAACTGCAGGATATAGGTGCCGGGCTGGAGGTCGAGCAGGGTTACCGACCTGTTGTGCCCGATGTGATTCCATGGAGTATGCTCATCCTTGTACAGGCGGAAGGCATAGTCGATGTGGCGTGATGCGGCAAAGTCGAGTGCGGCGAAGCCCACTGACACACTGCGCTGATGGGGATGGAGGGTGATGGTATCTGCATACGCCATATCTACCGATGGATTCCCGTCTTGCACGGTGATGTAGGTAAGTGCCAAGGGGGGCATATACATATCCGACTGCAGGTGATTGAGAGGGATGGTCAGGGCATCGGTTTGCAAGCCCAGCAGCACGCTGCTGTCGGGCAGACACACAGGGATGGCATCGGAAGAGCACAGGGACTGATGGAAGAAGGAGTGACCGAAAGAGTGGCACTGACCTGTTTGGGGATGCAGCACACTGACACCGTTGCTGCACACCACCAAGAGCATACTGTCTATGGGAATGGCAGAGCGCACCACATCGGAGATAAGCCCTTGACGTGCGGTGAAATGGCGAAAATCCCACTGCTTGGCGGTGGCTTTGGGGGTGAGCACTTGGTTCACTCCGCCACTCTCGGTGCACACATAGAGGCGGTGCCTGCTGTCTTCTGCCACCTGCATCACGGCACTGCAGCTGAGACTTGCCTTTCTGTTTGCCTCGCGCACATGGCGTTGGAAAGTCATGTTCTGTATGTTTGCCGTGCCATAGAGGTCGGCCACCAGCAGTCCGTCGGTGGTAGAGATGAGCAACATTCCCCCATAGCTGATGTGCAGATGGCGTGCCCGCTGGCACACACTGGTGGGATAGCGCCACAGACCCTTGCCGGGCGAGAGCACCGTGGGTGTGGCTGTCAGGGGGTTCAGCACGCAGTGCACCCCTTGGTCTATCGTTGCCACCCACAGGCGTTGCTGCCTGTCGCACAGCATGTAGTAGGCACTGCACTGGCTCAGGGCAGTGATGGGGGTGAGCTGGTAGCGGGTGGGCGATATGCGCTTCATCCGCCACACACCACCGGGCTTGCCGCCCACATAGTACACGCTGTCAGACACCTGAGTGATGCAGAACACGGGGAAGCGGAAGGGCACAGCATCCTGTTGCAGCACACCGTTGGCGTCAACATATCCCAATGCCTTTCCCTTGGTGTCGTAGAGGCGTAGGGTGGATGTGGTGCGCCCCGAGAGCCATATCTGCTGCCGCGAATCTTGATACAGGGTGCGCACCTCGGTGGGTACCGACTGGTGCCACGGACTGGCAGGATGCGATGAGAACACAAGGTGATATACGCAGTTGCTGCCTATCAGCCACAGGTTGCCTTGGGCATCGGGCATACAGTAGGTGATGGTGCCCAGAGGGTAGGGTGTGGCATCTGTCTCTTATACACATCTGACGCTGCCGACGATATGCAGTGTG
>CALZNR010000238.1 GCA_945827565.1 uncultured Prevotella sp. | reverse complement strand
TTTCTGCCTGTCTCGTGGGCTCGGAGATGTGTATAAGAGACAGATATAGTGTATTGTTCATTGAACATCATCTTGCTATGGAATTAACTATATAAAGGTACGTTTTTTCAGTTAAACAAACAAAGACATCAGGTTATAAAAACTTAAATATCGGTTAGTTATAAATTACTCAGTAAACACTAATTAGAAAAAAATTAGAAAAAAAATCACATTTGTACTTTTTTTTTCATACCTTTGCAATATAACAATGAAAAACAGAGCAGGTAGCATAACATCAGAAAAACCAGATATGATGGCAAATAACCTGCACGGATGATAAGGAAAATGACACATGTGTATAATTTAAACGAGTGATATTTATGAGAAAAATGAATGCCAAAACCATTTGCCTTGTCGCTGCCGTTAGTTGTGTGGCGATGGGTACAGTGAGTTGCACAGACAGTGATTACGACCTCAGCAACGTGGACATGACTGTAGGACTGGGAGGTGGAGAACTTAAACTGCCTGTTTCTTCGTCTGACGTCATTCCATTGAAGGAAGTGCTGAAGTTTAGTGATTCTGAAGTGGTGGACACCATAGAAGGAGGTGACTATATGTTTGCCAAGAATGGCGATGCCGTGTCTCCTGCCCATCCTAAGATAGACAGGATTACGGTGATGAAGTTAAATTCACAGGGCTTTGACTTCGATCTGGGCAGCATACTGCAAAAAGCCATCTCCGAACAATTGCCAAGCAGCACCAAAGGCATGAAGAGAATTCCCGTGAACATCACCGAATCAAAGATTGTGAACACCTTTGAATACAAAGGTGAACAGCCTCAAGAGGTTGAGGAATTGAAAGAGGCCTACATCACAGCAGGGATGAAACTTACGATACGCTTCAGTGAAGGGCTGAAAAATCTGGTAAGTTCCGTGGGTGAGATGAAAATCACACTGCCCACCTACATGTCGTTTGAGGCAGAAGGCTCAGGCTTTAAAAAGGAGGGTACATCACTTGTATTTAAAGACATACGCACCTCAGAAGACTTATCTGTGGCTATAAGCATCAACAAGTTGTCCATGGGCACTGATCCCGACGACGAACTGGGCAAGTTGGAGAGTAAGGACAACTATATTACAATGGACGGTAATCTGAAACTGGAAGCCACGATCACGGATGTGGAGATCCCGACGAATTTATCGGAAATAGATTACAGCGACTGCAAGATTGAAAGCAAATTGGAAATGGACGATGCTGTGACGCTTGACAAGGTGACAGGACGCTTCGCCCCGACTATCGACCTGAGCAACCTGGGTGAGGCAAACATCACCGGACTACCCGACTTCCTGACCGAGGGGGATGTGTGCATTGATTTGGACAATCCGCAGATAGCACTCACCTTGGAAAGCGACCTTACCGTGGGTGGCGAACTGGCAGGCAACATCAAATACTGGCGCAACGGACAGGAAGGCTCTTTCAGCCTGCCCGAGCCCATAAAACTGAAAGCCTCTACTGAAAACAGCGGAGAGATGAGCGTGAACCGCATCTGCATCTGCCGTGACAAGAGCAAGGTGGACCCCACCATGTATGACCAGGTGATAGAGACAGAAAACATCAAAGATCTTCTCTATCCGAAAATCATCGACAAGATAGCCTTCAGCGGTGCTGCCACTGCCGACAAGAACAACGTATATACCTACGAACTGGGCAAAACCTATACCGTACAACCTTCCTACCGTTTGGAGTCTCCTCTGGCTTTTGGAGAAGATGCGAAGATAGTATATACCGAGAAGTTTGAAGACTGGAATAAAGACATCAAAGACTTTGACGTGACCGATGGTACCTGTATCGTGATGGAGGCTGTGGTAGAGAACCGCATCCCAGTACACCTCAACGTGGAGGCAACACCCTTAGGAATTGATGGCAGCGAACTGCCAAGCAACGTGATAAAGGTTGACATTGATGCCGACATCAAGGCATCGCCCAATGGCACAGACGTCGCTACCAGTGACCTGCACATCGTGCTCACACCTGCCAAGCAAGGACTGAAAAAGCTCAACGGCATTAAAATCAAAGTGAGCGGTGCAGCCAAGGACGCCAACGGAAATAACCCCGTTAAAGGCATTACACTGAATGCCAGAAAGCACTCACTGGTGCTTCAGAACATCAGGCTCTCTCTGAAGGGAAAAGCCATGGCCGACCTCAACTAATCCAGCGAGAATGGAGAAGAAGATCTATTGTCAACCTTTTAAACAAACAGAACAATGATGAAAGCAACATATAAACATCTGTGCACCGCAGCATTGCTGGCTTGTGCCACCACCGCAGCAGCCCAGTCGCTCAACTCTGCCTACTTTACCAACGATTACAAGTTCAGGCACACCATGAACCCTGCCATGGCCAATGAGCAGAACTACGTGTCTATACCTGCCCTCGGCAATATCAGTCTTGATGTGAGAGGCAACTTCGGAGTGAAAGACGTAATACTCAACAATCCGCTATACGGTCAACCGGGTGAAAAGCGGCTCACCACCTTTATGAACCCCAACATTGATTCGGGCACGGCTCTCGATGGCTTCAGTTCAGGCAACAACAGATTGATAGAAGACCTCAACTTAACCCTCCTCTCTGCCGGTTTCAAGGCTTTTGGCGGTTACAATACCATTGAACTGAACGTGAAGCAGTCGATGGGTTTATCTCTGCCCTACGAACTGTTTGAGTTTGCCAAAAACACAGGCAACAGCACCTACGATATCGGTGACATCAACGCAAATGCACAAGCATACGTAGAACTGGCATTCGGACACTCACGCCAACTCACCGAACAACTGCGTGTAGGTGCCAAACTGAAGTTCCTCTTTGGTGCGGGCAGAGCAGACATCGCACTCAAAGACATGAGAGCCGACCTGTCATCTAACGAGAAATGGACTATATCAGGAACTGCAGAGGCCAACGTGTCTGTGAAAGGACTCCAGTTTAAGAGCGAAGAGAAGGAATACAAAGACCCCGAGCGTGGCACCTACAAGCGTGTAAACGATGTGGATGTAGATGGTGGCGGACTGGGAGGCTTTGGTATGGCTGTAGATCTTGGTGCTGTATATAAACTGAACGACGATTGGACCTTCAGCGCTGCCCTGCTCGATTTGGGTTTCATCAGTTGGAGCAACAACGTGACTGCAGTGAACAGCGGAGAGCCATTCGAGTTTGACGGATTCAACGATGTGGCTGTGAACCGCGAGGATGGCGGACACAAGTTGAGCGACATCACTGATGACCTGGCAGACCAGTTTACAAAATTCTCCAATCTGGAAGACCAAGGCGACAAGGGTGGCAGAACCACAGGCATTGGGGCCACTCTCAATCTGGGTGCGCAATACACCTTGCCCGTATATCGTCAGGTGAAGTTTGGCTTCCTCAGCAGCACACGTATCCGCGGCAAATATTCATGGACCGAGGGCAGACTGAGTGCCTGTCTCTTATACACATCTGACGCTGCCGACGATATGCAGTGTGTAG
>CALZNR010000237.1 GCA_945827565.1 uncultured Prevotella sp. | reverse complement strand
GATTTCTGCCTGTCTCGTGGGCTCGGAGATGTGTATAAGAGACAGATTCCACTCAACTCCAATGCCAGTATCAACATGGGTATGAGTGTCACCTGGTAAAAGGTTTGGCGAATACCGCCCAATTGCAATAACATCATACCATTGCGCCGGCACCACCTTCTTGGTTGCTGGCGCAATCTTTTTCCCCACACCTCTATCTCTATACCCTGAGCACTCCCTCGGCAACATCGCAAAGCAATTTTTCAGCAAATCGCTTTCACTTTCACATCTTTATTGTATCTTTGTAAAATGGAAAGGGCATGTCATCGCTCTGCACATGCCCCAATGCAACGAACACTAAAACAAAACAAATATACCTATGGAAAAAACTTGGAGATGGTTTGGCAAGAACGACAAAATAACCCTTGCCATGCTGAAACAGATTGGCGTGGAGGGCATCGTCACCGCACTGCACGATGTGCCTCTTGGCGAAGTATGGACCCGCGAAAAGATACACGACCTGAGAACCTACATAGAATCGTATGGCATGAGATGGTCGGTGGTAGAATCCCTGCCCGTGGTGGAGACCATCAAGTATGGAGGTGCCGACAGAGACCTTCAGATTGAGGTGTATAAGGAATCTATGCGCAATCTGGCTGCCGAAGGAGTGAAGTGCATCTGCTACAACTTCATGCCTGTGCTCGACTGGGCACGCACCGACCTGCTGCACGACAATCCCAACGGAGCCAGCAACCTGTTTTTCTCATACGCCGAGTTTGCCTACTTCGACATCTACATCCTCAAGCGCCAAGGAGCACGTGAAGAGTGGGCTGCCTTTAACCGATTCCCCGGGCGCAATGTACTGGCAGAAGCCGATGAACTGGCCAAAAGCATGACACCCGAGAAAGACCACCAGTTGGTGGAGAACATCGTCATCAAGACACAGGGCTTTGTAAGCGGCAACTTCAAAGAGGGCGATGAGCACCCCGTGGAACTCTTCCGCCAGTTCTTGAAACTCTATGAGGGCATTGACAAGGACCAGCTGCGTGCCAACATGAAGTACTTCCTCGAAGCCATCATGCCAGTGTGCGAGGAAACGGGCATCAACATGTGCGTTCACCCCGACGACCCACCCATCCCTGTACTGGGATTGCCACGCATAGTCAACTCTGACGAAGACATCGAATGGTTTCTCACTGCCGTGGACAATCCACACAACGGACTTACCTTCTGCGCAGGTTCACTGAGTGCAGGCATCCAGAACGACACAGTGGCACTGGCACGCAAATATGCCAAGCGCACCCACTTCGTACACCTTCGCTCATGCCACATCTTCCCCAACGGCGACTTTACCGAGGCATCACATTTGGGTGGACGTGCAGACATCATTGAACTGGCACGCATCTTTGAAAAAGAGAACCCATCGCTGCCCATGCGCGTGGATCATGGCATGACCATGCTCGGCGACGAACAGCGGGGCTATAACGCCGGCTACTCCTTCCTGGGCCGCATGTTTGCCTTGGGACAAGTACAGGGCATACTTGCCACTGTCGATAGAGAGCTGGGCATAGAATACAAGCAACCAGGATTCTTTGACTGACACCACACGCTACATGAACCAACTTTACCCCCTACTCTTTCAGCCCAACCTGCACCCCGTGGTGTGGGGAGGGCGAAGACTATGCACATACAAACAACTGGAAGCCTGCGACAGTCCTATCGGAGAATCGTGGGAGGTGAGCGCCGTGCCATCGAGCACCAGCATTGTGAGCAACGGCGTGTGGAGCGGCAAGCCACTGACAGAGGTGATTGTCACCAACCCACAGGCTTGGTTAGGGAAAAAGGTGGCAGAGAAATACAACAACCAACTGCCACTGTTGGTGAAGTTTATTGATGCAGAGAAAGACCTCTCCATACAGGTACATCCCAACGACGAGATGGCTATGAGATGCCACGGCAAGATGGGCAAGACAGAGATGTGGTATGTGATAGATGCCCTTCCCGGCAGCTATCTCTATGCAGGATTCAGCAAACAGATTACACCCGAGGAATATCGCCAAAGGGTGGAAGAAGGCACCATCATGGAGGTGCTTGCCAAGCACAGCGTAAGGCCAGGAGATGTATTCTTCCTGCCCGCAGGCAGGGTGCATGCCATCTGCGGAGGCATCATGCTGGCAGAGGTGCAACAGTCGAGCGATGTGACTTACCGCATCTACGACTATAACCGCCCCGGCATGGACGGCAAGCCACGCGAACTGCACACCGCACTGGCCGCAGAGGCATTGGACTATGAGGTGCAGAGCGAGTATCGCACCGTGTATCGTTCCAAGGAAAACCATGCCAACCACATGATCGACTCCCCCTACTTCAGTGTCAGGGTCACCGACATCTCCCGCCCCTTTCACCGTGCTCTGACCAAATACGACAGTTTTATCATCAGTATGTGCATCGCCGGCGATTGCCACATACACATGCGCTCCACAGGTCAAGACATCCTGTTGCGCCAAGGCCATAGTTGCCTGATACCAGCCGCCATTGCCGATTATGATGTGGTGCCCACGGGGCAACACAGCCTGATTTTGGATGCCTACTTAGACAATATGGACAGAAGCATCACAGGCATGGTGAACCGATTGCTGCATATCACAGAAAAATAGCGAGACCACAGGAATGTGACAGAGATACTGCAAGTGCTAACGCTTCAAATTGCGCGCAGCATCTATTCTGAGGAAGATGAAAAGAAGCAGGGTAAAACCCCAAAGCGACGAACCTCCATAGCTAAAGAAAGGCAGGGGAATGCCTATGACGGGAGTGAGCCCCAGCACCATGCCCACATTGATGAACACATGAAAGAGGAAAATACTGAGCACGGCATAGCCATAGATACGCCCAAAACGGAAGGTCTGACGCTCTGCCAAGGCGATAAGTCGCAATATCAGCGCAAGGAAGAGTAACAGCACTCCTGCAGAACCCACAAACCCCTCTTCCTCGCCAACGGTACAGAAGATAAAGTCGGTGTCTTGTTCTGGCACAAACTTCAGTTTGGTTTGGGTGCCATTGAGGAAACCTTTGCCCTCCAAGCCACCCGAACCGATGGCAATCTCACTCTGATGCACATTATAGCCAGCACCCGAAGGGTCTTCTTCCAATCCTAAAAGAACATTGATGCGCACCCTTTGGTGAGGTTCAAGCACCTCGTTGAGCATATAGTCAGCAGAATAATAGAACGCCGCCGAACCAACGGCAAAGGCCGCAATATAGAAATAGGTGCGCACACGCGAGCCCAATGCCCACCACACCAACAAGCCCACTATTGCCACCGTAGATACAACCTGCACCCACACCACATCAAAGGGGATGACAAACTTGGAAAAAAGCAATGCCAGCAGCGTACCTATGCCGCACAGCATGAGCAGATGGGCACATAGCTCATGGTTTTTCTCATACACCCACACCATGGCAATACTAAACAACTGAATGAGCAACAGCACCGTGAAGCGCCCCACCGATGTGGGTGTGTCCCACAGCAGAGGTTCCTCGTAACG